>JAHIVT010000144.1 GCA_018816555.1 Pseudomonadota bacterium | reverse complement strand
CGCTCGAACGCTCCTTGACAGGCTCCGCTCACGCTCCGCCTATCAAGGGCGTTCGAGCCGACTACGATTCTCGGCACGAGAAGGAAAGAACTGACTTTCCTTCTCGCACCTGCGAGTCTCGCGGCTCAACAGCCGACGTTATGAAATAGAAATTAATAAATGAAATTAAAATATTGCGATGTCCATGAGTTTATAGATGACTCTTATAGGGCTCTAAAAGATAGATTTAAAAATTATGATGAGTTTGAGAGTTTCTATCATGGGCTGGAAAATGATAGCGTAAAAGATGAATTTCTCAGAGTCTCTTCATCCTATCTGTTTTTTGTCAAAAATGGCCAATGGCATGTGGAAGTCCCTCGCTCCGACCCTGTAATCGAATATTTCAGCAATTCTTTCAAGCTGGTAGCAATATTGGCCATAATTGAAAGTTTATCTAATCAGAAACATATTGACTTCTTTGAGTGGTTAGTAAAAAAGCAAAACGGAATTCAGTTTCCGATAGAAAATAAAAGTACCCTACAGGAGCACTATAAAAATTATAAAAAGGATTACGGTTCGATAAAGAGTTGTAAGCTCTTTTTTAAAGAGCTATCAGAAATAACAAAAAAAGAGATTTGCAAGCTTATTACCATAGATGGTCAACCTTTAGAATCAGTCGATATATTTGTAGAACTACTCTATAAATCTAGAAGTGAATTCGCTCATTCTACTGATATTTCAATAGAAATTGGTAACTGGTTCCACTTAGGAAAATACAAAAACAAAAAAGTTTTCTGGCGACAGTTTAAAATAGGGTATTTATTAACAATTATTGAAGAAGGTTTAATAGCTCACTTCAATAAGCACAGTAAGATAAAAATTCATAACCAACCGTTCAGCCGGACTCGCTGAAGCTCGCCGGTTAACTTTGCGTAAAAAATAATTTCATGGAGAATTTGAAATGAAAAGAATGGTTTTCATACTGATTATGCTTCATTGTTTCAGCAGTATCGCCCATGCCGCGATATTTCAGCAAGGAGACAGGGGAACCTTCTCATTTTCGTCATTACCGTATATTGGCAGTGAGGACTCTAGCTACATGGATACTACGTGGATTCATTTTCCACCTCCAACAGTAATCTTTCGATTAGATGGCACATCTGAGTTCATTCCTTTCCTTACTCCAGGAGATTCTTTTCAAATAAATCTATTTGAAGATAATGCTGATTTAATACCAAGTCGTGTAGAATTGATCAGAGGCCTTGATGGAACAACAGGTATTGGATTTATGAATTTTCCATCATATTACATCGACGGAACAGCAAGTTATGGTGATTTATTGTGGGAAGATCTGGAGGGGAAACTGACTTTGACCATGCTTACCGGTTCCATGGATTTAGACTTCTTGAATGTTGAGGTTCATGCAGGGGGCCAGGTTTGGGGTCAATCTTTTGAGGTTTCCGTCGTTCCCACGCCCATTCCGGCGGCGGCCTGGTTGTTGGGGTCCGGCTTGCTGGGTCTGGTCGGACTGCGAAAAAAAATTCGGAAGTGCTGACACGGCAAAATCCGGGGCCGCTCCACCCGGCTTTGGTCCGGGGCGGGGTCGGACCATGTTAACTTATTGTACTGGTGTAAAAAATGCTCGTCAAGATGGCCAAGGTTAGGCTTAAAAGTAACTTTTTGGACCTCAAAAGCTTATTTTAAGAACAACATATGGCGGTGTTTTGTCGAAATGCTCGACAAGCATATGCATGGCGCGAGAGTAACATTGTTGTGTTCTCTCGCCCATGCCTGCGATCTTGAGAGCCTTGACGGTTTTTTTATGCCAATACGCTACCTGATGGCATCAGGTTATGCGATTACGGGATGCTTACAAGACTTTGTGCGAAAATCGCCAGGTCAACGCCATCAACATCACCATCATTATCCATATCTCCTAAGCACGGGGCGGAGGTTGTGCAATCGGTCTGCCCAAAAGACGTTGTAATGGTGATGATGGTGGGACAAACTCCTTCGTCAACAACCCCGTCACAGTTGTTATCCAGCCCGTCGCAGATCTCTGCGGCCCAGGGGTTTATCTCTGCGCTGGTATCGTCGCAGTCAACAGCCGTACCGCATCCCTCTTCGGCAAAGTAACCGTCATTATCAAGATCCGTACAAACCATGCTGCAGTCATAGGGGTTTGGATCATAATAGACTTGAATACCCGGATTATTGGTCTCTATAATCGGCAGCTGAATGCAGTAGGCATCTTTATTGAGCGGGTTGTAATATAAAACCAGCCCTGTCAGATTCGTCAAGCCCGACAAGGCGGAAATGTCGCTGATCTGATTGTCTCCTAAGTGCAGCCATGTCAGTTGAGTCAATCCAGCCAATGGAGAGATGTCGCTGATCTGGCTGTAGTATATTTGCAGAGATGTCAGATTGGTTAATCCCGACAAGGCGGAAATGTCGCTGAAAGGGTTGTCGCCTATCGCAAGATTCCTTAGATCCGTCAAGTCCGCCAATGGGGTGATGTCGCTGATCTGGTTGCCGTAGAGATACAGCCATTCCAGATGAGTCAAACCAGATAATGGGGTGATGTCGACAATCTGGTTGCCGTATAAAGTCAATGTTTGCAGATTAATCAATCCCGACAAGGCGGATATGTTGCTGATCTGGTTGCTGCCTAACTGCAAATAGGTCAGTTTGGTCAAGCCTGACAAGGGAGAGACATCGACGATTCCGCCAACGAATCCTTCATTGTCATCAAACTGACTGTTGTTGTGCAAGGCAAGCTCTCTCATCTCAATCATTTCCGATAAGGCGGAGATGTCGCTGATCCGGTTGTCGAATAAATAGAGATTTGTCAGCTGGGTCATTGCCGACAAGGCGGAGATGTCGCTGATCCGGTTGTAATGCAAGTACAGCCATGTCAGTTGAGTCAATCCAGCCAATGGGGAGATGTCGCTGATCTGGTTGTTGTCAAGGTACAGCTCGGTCAGGATAGTCAAACCCGACAATGGGGCGACGTTGCTGATCCGGTTCTCGTTTAAAAACAGACGATTCAGCTTGGTCATGCCGGACAAGGCAGAGATATCGCTGATCTGGTTGTTGTTTAAATGCAGCCAGTTCAGCTTGGTCAAACCAGACAATGGGGAGACATTGCTGATCTGGTTGTCCTGCAAATCCAGAAAGGACAGATTGACAGCACACTCAAGACCGGTAAGATCAGCTATCTGGCTGTAACCCGCGGCAAGATATGTCAAGTTGAGCATATCCGCCTGCGTTGGATTGCTTATGCCGAGCTCCGACTCTATGGCTGCTTTTAAGTTTGCATCGGAAATGACACATATGGGACTTTCATCCACCTGTCCGTTGCAGTTATCGTCAATGCCGTTACTTGCAATCTCGGCGGCTCCGGGGTTTATATCAGCGTCGGTGTCATTACAATCGGTATTGTCCGCCACATAGCCTGCCGGAGCGCAATCCCCTTGAACCGCCACATTCGGATCACCGTAATCGTCATTGTCAGCATCAGAGTAGTAAAGGTAGGGGTTTTGATCAAATAAAACAAGAATCCCCGGATTATTGGCTGTTATAGTCGGCAGATGAATGCAGTAGGCGTCTCGATTTAGTTGGTTGCCGCTTAAATGCAACCACTCAAGAGTAGTAAATCCAGTCAAGGCCGAAATGTCGCTGATCTGATTGAAGTCCAACACCAGCCACTGCAGATCAGGCAATCCCGACAAGGCGGACAGGTTGCTGATCTGGTTGCTGCCTAAATACACCCATCCCAGGTTGGTCAATCCCGACAATGGGGAGAGATCGCTGATCTGGTTGGCGGATAAATTCAGCCATGTCAGATTGACAGCACACTCAAGTCCGCTAAGGTCGGATATTCCGCTGGGGGCCGGAGAAAGAGATGTCAGGTTGAGAAGATCCTCCGGCGTTGGATCGGTTACGCCGAGTTGCGCTTCTATAGCCGCTTTTAAATTGACATCAACTATTGTGCATGGGGGATTTACATTGACATCAAATTCCACAACATAGCCTGACAGCCATTCGGCGCCTGTTGCGTCATTCCATTCCTTGCCGTCGGCACTGAAGTCATGTGAAAAATGTAGGCTGTTTTCATCACCAAGGTTGTTCGGCTCCCCTGGGTGCCAGTTGGCATAGGAAAACTCTTCATTCGTTATCCACCGCCAGTCGCCGTCCGGCTCCATGGAGCCGGCTGGCTGGTAGCCGCCCATCCAGTGTGACTCAAGCCAATCCGCCAAGTCGCCATTGCCCAGTTCCGGGTTATTGGTGAGGAATAAATTTTCCGCCGCCGATGAAACAGTGACAAGATGACCTTGCGTACCCAGATAGGTCAGCCCTTCCGCCGCGTTTTTTGCATCAGGCCAGGTAATCCCGGCAGACACATCCACTCGCAAGTAATAATGCCCGTTGTCCGCCCACTGAACCGGCTGATCAGGCGTATCGGCATTGCAGTCATCGTCCTTGCCGTTAACCGGTATCTCCAGGGCAGACGGATTTACGGCGCCATCATTATCATTACAATCGCCATTACAGGAGGAGTAACCGTCGCCGTCAAAATCTTCGTCAACATTGCCGTTGCAGTTGTTGTCCTCGCCGTCGCATACTTCTACCGCACCGGGATGAATATTCGCATCATTGTCATTACAATCAAGGCAGGCGCTATAGCCGTCGCCGTCAAAATCTTCATCAATATTACCGTCGCAGTTGTTGTCAATGCCGTCGCATGCTTCTCCTGCACCGGGATGAATATTCGCATCATCATCATTACAATCAAGGCAGTTGCTATAGCCATCGCCATCGGCATCAACACAGTTCAAATCCACCGTGCGGGTGAAAGCACAGGAAGAATCGTTGTCGGGACAGGTCTGTGCGATGGAATAGTACCAGAAAGCAGAACCGCCATCAGCATCAATCCCGTTTAGTTCCAGTTCAAATCCAGCGTTGTAGAAAGTATAGGTCCCCTGGGCAACGGGCCCGGCGCTCGGAGTGAATGTGCCGAACAGGTAGTCACGGCTCTCTCCAGGGTTGATAGTAATATCATGGAGAAAATTAAAGGTGTTGGGGCCACTGGTATTAAAACTGAAATTGTAAGGAGTCCCTTGAGAGCATTCCGACCCAAAGTCTCCGCTGCACCAGAAAGAAGTATTGGTATTAGCCTCCGTGAGACTCGTCCACCCCTCCGGGATATCTGCGGTGTTGACGCCAAACCCGGTGAGAGTGGAATCAAGATGCAAGGGTTCCGAATCGGCGTCCAGCGTAAGCCGCAGCCATACTTCAACCACGTCGGTGGGACCGACAACGCCGGTCGGGCTAATGAAGGTCAGTGTCCCTGTAGGCACAGCATGGGCTGTCCCCCCAAAAAACAGAACAATACCGATTATCATCATTTGCATGCGCGTTAACATAGCTGAATCCTTCTTCATTTGGTTAATTTTTTTGTTTGATTAGTGATTCCCGGCAAGCGGGAATGTTTTTTGGGGAGGTATAATACCGAGGCTGCTCCTTCCAAAGTAGGCACTGGAACAAAGTGAGACGTCAGATTGCAAAATGCATGGCGCCAGCTGGATGCTGCAGCAACGCCGTCATATTTTTGGCATATAATTTATGAGCAGTTTTTGTGCCAGAAAATATTTAATATTATTTATTTTTTTTATTTAGATTCAAATAAGTTATGTCTTATTTGACAAGAAGATCCATAATCGAAAATTGTCAATTTTTCATTTTCCCGGAAATCCATAGTACTATTCCGGAAAATGACGAAGAAAAAAACGGCCAGGTCATCTGTTCGTCGACTCATAGCTTCGGAGTCTCGTTCCTCGCTTACCTGCGCTTAGGCTTCCTTCGGACGGACCCTCACGAAATCGCTCTTGCCTTCGGCTAATATTTTGTTACTGTCTCATGACAGTAACGGGTTTACATACAGGGGACTTTCACCCCATAAGATCACGCCCATGCCGGGCGTACACCAAGGGTTCAACGCTGACCGCGAGCACATCAGTTTTTATTGTGATAACTCAGCAAGATAGCTTGGTCCGACCCTACCCCCCACTGCCCTCTCACCTGCCCTCTACTTCCCTCTCGAAGCCTAACAAAACGTTCGAAGCCGCTCGGCCCAACGCGAACGTTAACCGTAAAAAAATCCCACTCGCCAAGACCACAATTAAGACCTATAATTAGAGCATAAAAAAAATTATCATCATAGGTGACATTATGGAATCTGTACTAGCAAGCCGCTCTGCCAGTATTTCTGAGCTAAAGAAAAACCCCTCTGCCTTAATTGAGCAATCCGAAGGAGAGCCAATTGCGATCTTAAACCATAACCGGCCAACGGCATATCTTGTACCCGCCGAAACATATGAGGCCTTACTTGAAAAAATAGAAGATTATCAGTTGGGAGTCTTGGTTCGGGAGCGGCAGCATGAAAAAATTTCAGCCGTGGAAGTAACGTTGGATGAGTTATAAATTGAGGTTTCTGCCAACGACTTTGAAAGAATGGGAAAAGTTGGCTAACTCAATTCAATTACAATTCAACACCGATTTTCGCGAACGCTTTTACAGATTAAGACAACCAGGTGGTGAGTCTGGTTATCTTACAATGTAACACATTGAATTTACATGGAATATATTGCAAGGCGACCATAAAGTTCTTCCTGTATTGTTAGCTTTTGTGTCGGTTATTTTATGCAAAATCATAAGTCAAAATATTTTGCCATCTTTTGCATGATGCTTGTTGATAATAAAAAGTCTTTATATATCAATAAGTTTTACCACATATTATACCTTCATATAGAAAGATATAATTTTTTATAACTATTTTGAGTTTTTGTGTTGATAAATATGTGCGTCATTTGTTATAATGGCAGACATGAAGGACGCCATCTTTTTCACCCGGCCAGTCGCCAGCTGGCAGCGGAGGTACGAAGCCTTGCGAGCCTCCTTTGTTGAAAGACTGCCGGACCAGCTTGTCGCCGAGCGTTTTGGCTTCAGCATTGGCTATCTCCGGGTCATGCGCCATCAGTTCCGGCATGGCAAGGTTGATTTCTCCGAACCGCCTGCCGAAGGAAGCGCTCCCCGCCGGAAAGTAAATGCCGAGGCCCGCCGGAAAATTGTCTCCTGGCGCCGGCAGAATCTTTCCGCCGGCGATATTGCCCAACTGCTCAACGAAGAGGCCATAGATATTTCTGTGCGCACCATCGAGCGTGTCTTGGCCGAAGAGGGGTTTTCCAAACTTCCCCGCCGGACTCAACTCAAAATCGGACGCACCGTCAAGGGGGCTGCTGTCCCAGAGCGGGCCGAATCGATTCATCTTTCCCAGCTTGATGGCCAACGGTTGGAGTCCGCGGGGGCTGGGGTGTTCCTGTTTGCCCCCTTCGTGGCCCAACTCCGCCTCGATGAGGTGGTCCGGACGGCCAACCTTCCGGAAAGCAAGAGCATTCCTGCCCTGAACTACTTCCTGTCCTTCCTCGCTCTGAAGCTCCTTGGCACCGAACGCTATGCCCATGTGGGGGAACATGCTTTCGACCCCGGTCTGGGCCTTTTTGCAGGACTGAACGTCTTGCCAAAGTGTACGGCGCTCTCCACCTACTCCTATTCTCTCGATGGTGCCCACCTTGCTCGTCTTCAGGAGGCTTTTATCCGCCAGGTCATGCGGCTTGGCCTCTGTGACGGCAGCATTGTCAATCTTGACTTTCACACCATCCCGCACTTTGGCGATGAGTCTGTGCTCGAAGAGCATTGGGCCGGGGCCAGGGGCAAGCGGATGAAGGGGGCGATTACTCTCTTTGCCCAGGACGCCCAAAGTAAACTCATCCTCTATTCTGCTGCGGACATCCAGCGCGATGAGGCTGACGACCAGGTGCTCTCGTTTCTTTCCTTCTGGCGGCAGATTCCCAGAGATATCCCATCCACCTTCATTTTTGACTCCAAACTGACCACCTACGAGAATCTCTCCGAGCTCAACCGCCAGAACATCACATTCATCACCTTGAGACGACGGGGCCACAAGCTGGTGGAGGAAGTGGAGGGGCTTACGCCGTGGAAGCGAATCTCCATTCCTCATGAAAAGCGCAAGTATCCCCAGCCGATGGTTCATGAGTCCAGGGTGGAACTGCGGGGCTACGACGGCGAGCTGCGGCAGATCGTCGTGCGCGGCAACGGACGTGAAAAGCCAGCCTTCCTCATCACCAACGACTTCGATGCCCCGGTGGAACTGATCGTCGGCAACTACGCCCGCCGGTGGCGGGTTGAAAACGGCATTGCCGAAGCCGTCAAGTTTTTCCACCTCAATGCCCTTTCTTCCCCCATTCTCGTCAAAGTTCATTTCGACGTGGTGATGACCATGATCGCGGACACCCTGTACAGTCGGCTGGCCCAACAACTCCGAGGCTTTGAGGATTGCGATGCACCTAAAGTCTTCCGGCAGTTTATCAGGGGCAAGGGAGACATCGAGGTGCGTGGAAACAATATCTCCGTCCACTTCGCGAAGCGTGCCCACAACCCTATCCTTCGAGCCGTCGCCTGGCAGAATTTGCCGCAGGAACTTCCCTGGCTCGATGGTACAAATTTGACCTTGCGGTTCAGTTGACATGGCAATGGCAAACGTTAGTGGCTGTGTCGGTTATGACTCCCGCGAAAATCGGTGTCAAAATAAAATGATAGTAACTCCTCAGGTGTTGAGGCTGTAGACTGAAGACTATACGTCCCTTATTGCCCCTACTGCTTTACTTCCATAATTTATTACGACCTTTTCCCATTAAAGCCAACCCTATAATAACAGTGATCCAATAATGTGAATGTTTGATTTCCATAAAAAAATGCTATTAAAACAAATATTAAACCGATAATCGTATAGAACATGATCTGCGACCGATATGTTTTAAGTGGCTAGCCCTTCCGGGGCGGGCTTCGCACCCGCTAGAATATGCGACCTTGCCCGGCCGCACTATGGACGTCCCCAACCGTCCCGTCCCTACCGTCATGGTTATGCCTGGATTTCTTCGAGTGGTAATATTTGCCTGCCATGCCGAACTGTAAGAATAGAAATTTTGTTTATTTCTACTCTGTAAATGATACGGTAATTGTCATAGATCAGTTCACGAATTTCTTCTTGTCGCGTTTCCGGCACCACCCGGCCACTTAAAGGAGATGATTTTAGCAACTCTACCTTTCCAAATAGTATTTCCACCCATTTTCCAGCTGCCGAGGGATTGTCCTGGGCAATGTATTCCGCAATTTCTGATGTTCTTTCAATAGCAAGTGGGGACCAAATGATTTTCATGCTTTGATCAGCCCCAAAATTCTTTCCTTCGCTTCATTATGTCCAACACCTGCTCCTAAATCGATTTGCGCAATAGATGTTTGAACATCTTGCAAGAGTTCTATTTTTTCTTGCATAGCTTCATATTCTGAGACATCAAGCAACACAGCGACACCTTTACCATGTTGGGTGATAACAAGGGGTCTTTTGGTTTCATGAACTTGCTTAAGGAAAGAAGCGATTCCAGTACGAAATTCTGACATTGGACGGATGTCTTGATCTACTTTGAGCCTTTGCATAATGCACCTCTTTTATGTTTTTAGTACATTATACCGTACGTCATATTGATATGGCAATGTTGTTTTTATGAGGCATAACGGTGCAGTCATGGGCAACAAGGTTATGCACATTTAACTATCCATAAAAGAATAGCCGTAAAAGCCGCTCGATTCCCCGACAAATGATATGGTGCAGCGCACCCGAAGCATCTATGCGAGTTTTGCGTGGCATGCCATCGGAATAGCACCTCGCTTGGCAAGCGATCAATTTATAATTTTATGGACGTCCCCTGTTTCCCGTCCTGTTATTTCCCCCGCAGATATTGAATTCTCAGCTAAAATATGCGATAATCGGCTGATTGTGCCAGGCAATGGGCAAACGCCCATGATATCATGACGTTAGACAATCACCGGATTATTAAGCGAGATGACAGGT
The DNA here is from genome assembly GCA_018816555.1 of Pseudomonadota bacterium. GTDB lineage: Bacteria > Desulfobacterota > Desulfobulbia > Desulfobulbales > SURF-16 > SURF-16. Next base: position 7,091 of record JAHIVT010000144.1, on the reverse strand, counting down.
AAAAAAATTCTGGTTATAGAGGACAATGAGCTCAACCTGAAACTTGTCCGTACACTGCTCGAACTTGCCGATTTTTCCGTACTCGAGGCCCTCGACGCCGAGCAGGGCATCAACATTGCCCGCAAGGAGTTGCCGGATATCATCCTCATGGATATCCAGCTCCCCGGGCTTGACGGCCTCTCCGCCACCAGAATGATCAAAAAAGACCCGCTCTTGCAATACATTCCCGTCATCGCCGTCACCTCCTTTGCCATGGAAAGCGACAACAAGAAAGCCCTGGAAGCCGGTTGTGTGGGACATATCAGCAAACCCATCGATACTCGCAGGTTTGCCAGCGAGGTAAAATTTCTCATAGGAGCAGGGAAATGACCCGGGACCGCTGTCCCTCCAGGGAGTTACAGGCTGCGGGCTGTTCTCTGCCGGGCAGGCTCATGCCGCTGCTCTCTCTGTTCATTGTGTTTTTCGCTTGCAGGGCGTATGGCCTGGGAGTGCAGGATATCACCGCCCCCGAGGTCAAGAACATGATGGAGAACGACCCCAGGGTGGTGGTGATCAATGCCCTGAGCAAAATCGAATACGACGGGCTGCACATCACCGGTTCCATCAATATTCCTGTTATCAACTTCCGCACCACAGAGCTGCTGCCCGCTGACAAGACGACTCCCCTTATCCTTTACTGCATGGGACAGGACTGACCATATAGCCCCAGAGCTGCTAGGATTGCAGTGGAGATGGGATATACCAACGTTTTCTGTTTCAAGGGCGGCATTCCCGAGTGGCGGGCCTTTAACTATCCAATGACGGTTAAAGAAGATTATACCGCCATTAAAATCAACAAACTCAGCCCCAAACAGGTTTATGCTCTGCTCCAGTCGGACCCCACGATCTATGTCCTTGATGTCCGTCCCATTGACTGCAGCCGGGAAAACATCTTCATCACGGGAGCCAAAATCTGCCCCATGGTCTACCTGGATGAGTGGTATCACAATATTCCCAAAGATGCCGAAATCGTGGTAACCGACTGGACCAACAAAAAAGCCATCCTGGCCGCCAAATTCCTGAGCAGCAAGGGGTATCATGTACTCTGTGTGTTGAAAGGCGGTATTGTCCGCTGGCGGGACGAGAGACTGCCGGTTGAGCATGTGGATAATTCCATTACCCATGATCCATCTCTCTGCGCGGATTAACTAGACGAAGAAAAATGAAAAAACCGACCTTGCCATACAGGATCTTCCTGATCATCCTGCTGCTGGGCCTGCTTGTTCTTCCATGGACCGCCGGAGCCTCGGAAACGTCCATGGAGGGCTATAAGGAAATCGCGGCCTTTGAACTGAAACAGTTGCTCGACAGCGGCAGAAAGGTGCTGATCATCAATGTGCTCAGCAAGATCGAGTATGACTTCCAGCATATCAGCGGTTCAATCAATATTCCCATTGTGCAGATGCTGACCACCGACAGGCTGCCGCCGGACAAGCATACCATCCTGGTCTTTCACTGTCTGAGCGAAAGGTGAGCTTACGGCAAAAGGGCCGCAAGGATTGCGGTGGCGAAAGGCTATTCTGACGTTTATTATTTCCCGGGGGGGATCCCGGAATGGCGCTATTTTAATTACCCCCTGACAATTGGCGAAAAATGGCAGAAAATCAAGGTGGCCAAGATCCCGCCGCTTGAATTCAAAGAGATGCTTGATAAAGATAAGGATATTTTCCTGCTGGACGTGCGAAGTCTGGACCAGCAGACCTTAAACAGTAAGGATTTTGTCTTCACCATGGACAACTCGACTCTGGCCGGCAATTATCTTACCGGAGCCCAGCACTGCCCATTGGTTTATCTTGAGCAGAACTATCAACACATCCCGAAAAACCGCCGGATCCTCATCACCGACTGGATCATGAAGCAGTCAACCATTGCCGCGAAATTTCTCACCATGCAGGGTTATGATGTCATCGGGGTGCTGAAGGGCGGCACCACGCGCTGGCAGTTGGAAGGGCTGCCGACCATCGAGGGCGAGGATACTCTGCGCAGACTGCTGCTGTGCGATTGATCAACATGACGGCTCCCCCTGCCCACAAACCAAGCCCCCGGGAGTCTGTGCCCATGACGCGCCCTGCCTTGCCAGCCTCTGCACATGGAGTAAAAAAAGGGCCGCACCGCACTATTTTCCGTAAAATCATCCTATTGTTCATCCTGCTCATTGCCATGATCATCGGCAATGCCATTCATTCCTCCATTCAGGAAACCCAAAAGGTCAACCAGCGTCTCAACCAGCAGTTGCAGAGCAAAATGGTGATCGCCGAGTCCATTTTAAATTACGAACTGGACAAGATCAGCATGGTTTCCGGCATTATCAAGGAGCAGAACCGCAAATTCGTCGACTTCCTGGATTATGACAAGATCAAACCGATAACCGTCATGCTGCAGACCATTGCCGCCAAACACAATATTGATCTGCTGCTGCTTTTTGATTCGGATGACAAGCTGTTGACCTGCAACCGGCTTGGCACCGATATCGTCGATCCGGCGGCATATCAGTTTTTCATGAAGTCCCGTGAACAGCAGGCAGGACTCTCGGAGATCCCATTGTCAATTCTTGTCAAGCAAGGCCTGGGGGACAAAACAGCTCCGGATCAGGACGAAACCATCTGCCTGCAGTCGGTTGTTCATCTGCTCCATGACTCCGGAGATATCTACGGTCATATTATTATGATCAAGCTGGTAAACGACAACCAGGATCTGGTTTTTCACATGCGGGATATTGCCGGAGCCGAAATCGCCCTGTTCAACAAATACCGGCAACCGGTGCTGACCAGCTTCTCCGACATCCCGATCCAGTTTCCCAGCCAGGACAGAATTGTCCACAACAACAAATCCTATGCCTGCAAAACCCAGGAACTGACCAACAATGCCGGCAAGAATATCGGCTATCTCACCGTGGCTCTTGACCGGCAAAGCTATATCCAGCAGCGCCGGAGACTGATCACCACCAACCTGATCCCCTTCTTTGCCTCGGTCTCCGTGTCCATCGCCCTCTTTCTCCTGTTGAAATTCCGGGTTTTCAACAAGATCAACCAACTCATCAACGCCCTGCATCAGGTAACGGAAAAAGAGGGGAATCTGAGCATCAGGCTGCCGGCACCCGAGGGCAGCCCGGACGATATCGACGAAGTGGAGAACATGGCCATTGACTTCAACCTGATGATGAACACCCTGGAGGAAACCTATAATCAGCTGAGCAGGGCGCGCCAGGAGGCCGAAGTGGCCAATATTGCCAAAAGTGAATTTCTGGCCAATATGAGCCACGAGTTGCGCACCCCCCTGAACGCCATCATCGGCTTTACCGAGGTGGTGCGGGACAAGCATTTCGGCGAGCTCAACAAAACCCAGGAGGAGTATCTGGAAAATGTTCTGCAGTCAAGCCGCCATCTGCTTTCGCTGATCAATGACATTCTCGACCTTTCCAAGGTGGAGGCAGGCAAGCTCGAACTGCGGCTCGAACCATTTGATCTTGTCGGCCTGCTCTCCAACAGCTTTGTCATGATCAAGGGCAAGGCGGCGAAAACGGACATTGCCCTGTCACTGGATCTTGACCCGGAGCTTCCGCAGACCATTATGGCGGATGAACGCAAGATGAAGCAGATCATCTTTAATCTGCTGGCCAATGCCATCAAGTTTACCCCGGCCGGCGGACATATCACCCTGGCGGCGTGCATGACCGACCTGGCGGAATGGTGCAGGCATTCCCCTGAAAAGGAAATAGCCGAGAATCTCCGGCAGCGGAGGATCGTCAAGATTTCCGTATCCGATACGGGCATCGGCATTGCCGCTGAGGATCTGCAGAGAATCTTTACACCCTTTGAACAGGTGGAGAGTTCGGTGAGTAGAAAATATGCGGGAACCGGTTTGGGACTGTCACTGACCAAACAGCTGGTTGAGCTGCACCATGGTTTTATCTGGGCGAAAAGCGCAGGACCAGGCAGGGGAAGTACCTTTTCTTTTCTATTGCCCCTTTAGTACTTTTCCTCCTTCCACATCTCGGGGCTGAAGAGCACGACCCTGTTTCTGCCTTCATCCTTGGCCCGGTACAAGGCGACGTCCGCATGCTTGATTGCCTCCCAGAAGCCGGAGGAACTGTCACCCGGGAATTCGCTGGCGCCGATACTCATGGTTTTTTTCAATGAACCATCCGGCACATTTATTACCGTTTCCTCCATTTTTTTACGTATTCTTTCGGCCAGATCCATGATCTCCTGCGTGCTCTTCACATCAATGAGCAGCACGATAAATTCCTCACCGCCATAGCGGATGACCATATCAGACGCCCTGATGCAGCTTTTCAGCACGTCGGCGGTTTTAATCAAAACGATATCCCCGGTTTCATGGCCATAGGTGTCATTAACCTCCTTGAAAAAATCCATGTCGCACATGAGAATGCCGACCTTGGTTTTCCTTCGCATGGTGCTGGCCACCAGGGTATCCGTATAGGATTCGAGAAAACGGCGGTTATAGAGATCGGTCATGGGATCACGCATGGTTGTCTCATGCAGGGCAGAGGCAAATCGTTTGGCTTCAATAACCGGGGTGGCTTCCTTGATGTAACGGGCAGCCCTTTTCACCATATGCTCAAAGTCCTCCAGGCTTTCCGGGGAACTGTCTTTCGGGTGGAGGAACTGAACAACCCCCACCACCCTGCCGTTGGCTATCATGGGAATGCAGTGATGTTCGAGCCTGTCCTTATGGGGGAATTGTTTACAGATATGGGGAAATTCCAGGGAAGAAATGTCATGACCCGTGCGCTTTGCCCTGCAGAAATTTGCATCCTCAAGTATTTCCGGGCTGCACACATCATCAATTTGGGAGGCAAAGGCCACGGTCATTTTGTTTTTGTTGCCGCTCAGCTCATAAATAAAGATCTTATCCAGTCGGTGTCGTTCTTTCAGCAAGGCAGCCAGGCGCTGATTAACCTCAGTGGTGGACTCCTCCTCCTCGATGATGGCCTTGAAGGCATTCAGACTGAAAATATTATCCACCAGGGTATTGAGCTGGTGGGCCAGCTGGCCGACCTCGTCATTGCTTTTCACCTCGATACGCTGGTCTCTGTCCCCTTCTCCTTTGGCGATGAAGGTAATTTTTTCAAGAATACTACGCAACGGGACGACGATAATCAGAATATAGAGCATGGTGGCCACGGTCAGAACAGCGGCAATGGCCACTCCTATCCACAGGGAGCGCGACATAGAGGTGTTGATGATATTTCCCAGCTCCTCAAATTGCTCGCCATGCCGTTTATTGACCTCAACCGTCATGCCCACCACCAGCTCGTACAACTCATCAAGGCTTGCCAGCAGATCGTCAAGCTGTTCATTGTGCTCTTCTTCAGCTGCGTCATTTCCCAGGGAACTTATAAAATTTTGATATGTCTTATCAACCAGCAGATACTCCTCATGGATGTCGGCAATAACGGCAATCATCTCGGGATCATCGTCAGGGGAAACGGTGAAAACATCAAGGGTGTTCCCGGCCACCTTGGCCACATCAAAAACCGGTCCGCCATACTGCAGGGAGCTGATCATGCGCCCCATATCGGCCAGACGCTGCTGGTTGGACAGCACATTGCGATCATCTTTGGAGATATCAGAACTATAGAGGATATGCAGCAGGGAAATCTTAAAACCGTTGATGCTGCGCAGAATATATTGCCCCACCTTATACTGGGGAATGGATATACCCCTGATGTCATGATTGCGCTGGGCGATTTTCTGCAGCGAGGTGATATTGAGCATGATGAGAATGGCAAAGCCGGCCAGTGAGACAACCAGCATGCCGATCAATTTACCGGCAATGCTGGTATTCAGGCATCTTTGAAAAAAACAGCCGAGGAAACTTTCGCTTTGACATTCAAACAGCCCGAGCATGGAAAACTTATTACTGTCCCTGCGAATTTTTTCTGATGAAGACATAAAATAATCCGGTTATGATTAACTGCTAAAATCAAGTTGCACATTTATTGCCTATCTAATTGATTATCACGGACTTTTTTTTCGTGTCAAGCGAAGACGGCAAAAGCGCTGCAGAAATGTGTTTTTTGACGATTTTAGCAGATTAAAGTCTGGAAATATGCCACCTTACTACATTATTTAGCCAGGAAAGAGACTTCCCCTCTTCATGGCTTTACCCTGTCAGGAATTAAATTACAGAATCCTCCAATGAAGATAATTTCCCTCCCCCTCATCTTCCTGCTGTCCTGTTTTCTTTTCTCCAAGGCGGTACCCGGTTTTGCCGGCCAGGAAAACAGCAGCATTTTCGCAGAGGCCAATTCCTTTTTCCATCAGGCCAACTCCGCTGATGATGCCGGGCAGTCCAGGCAACTTTATGAAAAGGCCCTGCTCCGCTATGAACAAATCGCCAGAGATGTGCACAATGGCAGGCTTTACTATAATATCGGCAACACCTATGTCGCCCTTGGTGATATCGGCCGGGCCCTTGTCAATTACCGACGGGCGGAAAAACTGCTGCCCGGCGATGAAAACCTGGCCCAGAACCTCGGTTATGTCTTAAGTAAACGGCAGGATGTCATCCCCGCCCAGCAGGGGGAAAAGCTGCTGCAAACTCTCTTCTTCTGGCATTATGACCTGTCGCACCACACCAGGTTGCTGCTTTTTTCCGGCTTCTATGTCCTGTTCTGGCTGGCTGCCGGCCTCATGTCTTTCACCCCTGTGGCTGTGCCCAGGTGGTTGACCGGCTCCCTGCTGGCGCTGAACCTGCTCTTTGCCACCTCCCTGGTTTTTGAACGTGTGGCGGCAAACCCGGCCACCGGGGTAATCGTCACCACCGAAGTGGTGGCCCGCCAGGGAGACGGTCGGAATTATCAACCGAGTTTCACCGCCCCACTGCATGCAGGCACTGAGTTCCGGCTGCTGGAAAAACGGACGAACTGGCTGCGAGTGGAATTACATGACGGAAGAAAGTGCTGGCTGCCTGCGCAGAGCTGCGAGCTGGTCTGAAGAAATGATGGAAGAAATGTTTAGAGAAATGTATGCGGCTGGGGAGACCCCATGGGAGCTGCATCGGCCTGATGGCAATCTCATCGAGAT
>JAHIVT010000143.1 GCA_018816555.1 Pseudomonadota bacterium | reverse complement strand
GGGCAGCCATTTTGTCACCTCCAAGGAAATCCTGGCCAGGGCCATGGGAACCATCAAGGAAGAACTCAAGGAGCGCCTGGATTTTTTTACCAAAGAGCGGCGCCTGGTGGAGGCCCAGCGGCTGGAGCAGCGTACCATGTTTGATCTGGAGATGATAAGCGAGCTGGGCTACTGTAACGGCATTGAGAACTACAGCCGTCATCTCACCGGCAGAAGTCCAGGCGAACCGCCCCCCACTCTGCTTGATTATTTCCCCCCGGATTTTATCCTTTTTGCCGATGAAAGCCATATTACCATTCCCCAGATCGGCGGCATGTACCGGGGGGACCGCTCCCGCAAGGAGACCCTGGTGAATTTCGGCTTCCGGCTGCCCTCGGCACTGGACAACCGCCCCCTGCAGTTTGATGAATTTGACCGCCGCATCAACCAGGCGGTTTATGTCTCGGCCACCCCGGGTAACTTTGAAATCGACCGAGCCCAGGGCAGGGTGGTGGAGCAGATCATCAGGCCCACCGGGCTGCTTGATCCGGCCATCGAGGTGCGGCCGGCCACAAGCCAGGTGGATGATCTGCTGGAGGAGGTGCGGCAGCGGGCGTCACGGCACGAGGCGGTGCTGGTCACCACCCTGACCAAGCGTATGGCCGAAGATTTGACCGATTACTATGAGAAACTGGGGGTGCGGGTGCGCTACCTCCATTCGGATATCAAGACCCTGGAGCGTATCGAACTGGTGCGCCAGCTGCGCCAGGGGGAATATGATGTGTTGATCGGCATCAATCTGCTGCGCGAAGGGCTTGATATTCCCGAGGTATCGCTGGTAGCGGTGCTGGACGCGGACAAGGAGGGCTTTCTGCGCAGCGAGCGCTCGCTTATCCAGACCTGCGGCCGGGCGGCCAGAAATGTGGTGGGAATGGTCATTCTTTACGGAGACAAGGTGACCGGTTCCATGCAGCGCACTATTGACGAGACCAACCGCAGGCGGATTCTGCAGCAGGAGCATAACCGGCGGCACGGCATCACGCCGGAAACCATCCGTTCATCCATCAAAAACGTGATGGAAACCGTGTATGAGAAAACGGAGCATGCCCCGCTGCTCAAGGCGGCGGAAGAACAGCTGAAGTTCCACAGCCTGAAGGATCTGCGCAAAGAGATCAAAAAACTGGAGAAACAGATGATGGAGAAGGCCCGGGACCTTGCCTTTGAGGAGGCGGCCGAGCTGCGTGACCGCTTGATCATTCTCAAGGAACAGGAGCTGCAATGGCTGTAAAAAGTGAGAAGTTGGAAGAGAGAAGTGAGAAGAAATGAGAGGTGTGAAGTGAGAAGCCAGGAGTCAGGAGACAGAAGTAAGGAACCAGAAGCCGGGGAACGGCAGGAAGGTCTTTTCTGCCGGTTTTCGCTATGGGCTGTACCGCTTTTTTTTCGGCTAGTTTCTTTTGTACTGTTTTCCACCTGCCGGGTGAAGCAGCGCGAGCATGAGCATTTTACCCGGCTTGCCGGGGCGGGTTTGCCGTTTATCGTTTCCTTCTGGCATTACGGTGTTATTTATATTGTGTATCAGGCCAGGAAGATCCCCTATGTGGCCATGGTCAGCGCCAGCAAGGACGGGGAATATGTGTCCCGCATTCTGCAGAGTAAGGGGTTTGCCACTGTGCGCGGGTCGCGAAACAAAGGAGCCATCGGCGCCTTGAAGGCATTGATGAAGGAGATGGCCCAGGGCAAGACCGCAGTGCTGGTGGCGGACGGCTCCCAGGGCCCTGCCCGCAAGGCCCAGGCCGGCACGATCCTGCTGGCCAGCAAGACCGGGGCGCCCATTCTGCCGGTGGGGTGGGCGGCAGATCGTTACAAATCCTTCCGCAGCTGGGACCGCACCTCAATCCCTCTGCCCTTCTCCCGGGTTGTCATATGGTTTGGTGAGCCGATCTCTGTGCCCAGGGAACTGCATAGTGTGGAACTGGAGGAGTACCGCCTCAAGCTGGAACAGGCGCTGAATGATCTGTATGAAAAATCATGGGGGGAGTTTGGCAGGAAGGAACATTAAAAAAAAGGTGAGGGCTTTATCAGCCTTCACCTTTTGTAACTGCTTGTAAGATATTACATCAGGCAAGCCCCGCAAATGAGACTTGCCTTGAGGGATTTGCAGATCAGTCGAGTTCTTTCATGATGGAATCGAGAACTTCCTTGATGCCGGCGGAGCCGTCCACGGAAATAACCTTCGGTCCGTCAATGCCTTTGAAGAAGTTTACCGCAGCCATGGTGCCGGTATTGGTATCATAGTAGATATCGTGGCGTTTGCCGATGGCGACTTCATCCTGGTCGTCGGCACGGGCGCTCAGGTCGCCGCCGCAGACACGGCATACGAGTTTGCCGTCTTTCTCCACCGGTTTGATGGCCTCAAAGGCGATGTGGTTGGGGTGGTTGTTATCGTTGGCGCACAGACGGCGGCCCATGATTCTTTCTTTGGCAATCTGGCGGTCAAGCATGATTTCAATGACGTAGTTGAGTTCAATGCCGGCATCTTTCAGGGCCTTGGCCAGGGTTTCAGCCTGCACCTTATTACGGGGAAAACCGTCAAGCAACCATCCTTTTTTGCAGTCGTCTTCTTTCAGTCTGTCGAGAATCATCGGAATGGTGATATCATCGGGAACCAGATCGCCCCTGTCGATATACTCTTTTGCTTTTTTGCCCAGTTCGGTGCCGCCTTTGATGTTTTTGCGGAAAATGCCGCCGGACTCGACATGTGCGATATTGTATTTTTCCTGAACCTTGGCGCCCTGGGTTCCCTTACCACTGCCGTTCGGACCGAAAATCAAAATGTTCATCCCGTCTCTCTCCTTGTGCAAAGTTTGATGTTGAAATTCCTCTCCTAGAATTGAGGTAACATGTAGTAATTGCGGTGCTTTTACTATAACTGGCAAAGGACTATAGCTCATGTTGAAAAACTATGCCATAAAAAAGAAAAAGAGGATGAATTGTCTGAGAGGTCACAGATAAGGGAGGGGGAAAAAGAAGGGAAAAGGTTGCTGTGAAGTTACTTGTCTCTTTTGCCGTGCAGAATGCAGAATTCCCTGATAAGTTCTTTTCGGTCAACGAGGGTCATGCGGAAATAAAAGGGGCTCAATATCAGAATTCTGATCGCTTCCTGGCGTGTCATGGCGGTTCCTTCCCTGAAAATATATGTCTTTTTCTGCTTGGTTGTCTATTCTCTATGATAAACGTATCGGCATTTTTCAGGATAACTTTATTTTTACGATTTTGACTTTTACCTGCAGCATGGAGTAACGGTTTCAGAACGCTCCGGGAGGTTCTGCCGATTGCAGTATCTGCCGGACTGAAAAATATCCGGTAGGAATGGTGGGAAATACAGAGTAAAATGGAATCTTGCCAAATAAGCGGATATTGCAGTTTGTTTTTCATGAAATTTTAATGTGTTAACTGCTCTGGCAATAAGATCCCAAAACCCAGAACTCTAAACTCAAAACTCTTTTTATTATGCGAAAACCTGTCACAGCAGCACTGCTCCTCATTTTTATTCTTATTGTCGGGGCAATCGGCTACATGGTGCTTGAGGGCAGCTCCTTTATAGATGGTCTGTATATGACCCTCATCACCATTTCCACCGTTGGTTATGGAGAGGTTGTTCATCTCAGTCCCCAGGGCCGTATTTTCACTATGGGCCTTATCCTCGTTGGGGTGGGATTTGTCATGTTTGTTTTCACGAAGATTACCGAGGCTGTGGTAGAAGGCAGACTGCAGGCCGTTTACGGGAGGTTGAATATGAAGAAGAAGGTGGCTGAACTGAGCGGCCATTACATTGTGTGTGGCTTCGGCCGTATTGGCCAGGTCATTACCAAGCTCCTCAGTGCGGAAAAGAAACAGTTCGTTGTCATCGAAAATGACCCCCAGGTCCTGAAGAAGCTCGGGGAGCTGGGATATCTTTTTCTCGAGGGAGAGGCCTCCAATGACGATATGCTTCTCAAGGCCGGTGTGGATAAAGCCAGTGGGCTTATTGCCGTTGTTTCATCTGATGCCGATAATGTCTATATTGTCCTTTCCGCCAGAGGTCTGAATGCGAATCTTTATATCATGGCCCGCTCCAGCGGAGTAGAGGGCGTGGAGATAAAATTGCTCCGGGCCGGGGCAAATAAGGTTCTTTCCCCCTATTATATAGGGGCGACTCGTATGGCCCATCATGTCTTGCGTCCCACGGTGACCGATTTTATCGATTTGACCGTGTCCGGCGGTGAACTCGGGCTTCGCCTGGAGGAGCTTCGGGTTTCCGAGAAAGGGCAAATGACGAACAAAACCCTGCTGGAATCCAATATCAGGCGGGATTTTGATCTGATCGTCGTTGCCATCAAACGCAGGCAGGGGGAGATGCAGTTCAACCCCAACCTGGGGACCAGCATCTTAAGCGGTGATACCCTGGTGGTGCTTGGTGAGTATGAGAAAATCAAGCAGCTGGAGAAAATTATTTAATCGATTCCGGAGAGTCTGTGCTAAAATGGAGGAACGTGTGCGAATTATAATTATTTCTGCATAGTTCGCTCTTCTTTTTACCTTGTCGGCAATTGCCGTGTCATGTGAAGGAAGGCAATAGTGGATCTTTCGAAAAAGCCGGTTAAAATCTGCAATGATCATTTCCTGCTGAAGCTGACCAAGGATAAACTGAAAGCGGTTCTCCAGCTAGTCAGTGAGGAAGATCGTTTTGAAAATGTTCCCTTTGATGAGCTTGTCAAAGAGGTGCAGGCTCAAGGAGTATCTTTCGGTTTTGTCGCCAAGCTTCCTCCTGCAAGGGAGGGGAAAACGGTCATCGCCAGCGGCAAACCGCCGGTGCCGGGAGAAAACGCCAAGGTAAAACCGGTGGTGAAGCCGGTCATCGTCTCCCGGGCAAAGTCTCTGAAACCGGGAAAAGACAGGGTTGATTTCCGCGAGCTCGGCAATATCGTCAATGTGCCCAAGGGGCAGTTGCTGCTGAAGAAGATCCCGGCCACGTTGGGGACACCTGGTAAAAATGTGCTGGGTGAGGCGATCACCTGCAAGCCCGGCAAAGATGTCAACATCAAATGCGGACCGGGCGTGGCGTTGAGTGAGGACGGCCTGCAGGTGACCGCCCTGGTGGATGGCAAGTTCGTCATGGGCGACGGCAAGCCCGCTGTTTACGAGGAGCATGTCATCACCGGCAATGTTGACATGGCGGTGGGCAACATCGCCTTCTGCGGCACCAAACTTGAGATTACCGGGGAGGTGCTGCCGGGGTTCAAGATAAAGTGCAAGGGAGATGTTTTCATCGGCAAAGGGGTGAATAATGTCCAGATCCTGGCCGGGGGAACGGTGCGGATATCCGGCGGCGTTGTGGGGCAGGACGCGGAAATACGGGCAAAAGGTGATATCCAGCTTGATTTCTGTGAAAATTTTGGTCTCATTGAAACCAGAGGATCCCTGCGGGTTGAAAATTTTGTGGTGCAGGGCAGGGTGAAAACCGGCGGCAACATAACGGTGGTGGGCGGTAAGGGTACGGTCATCGGCGGTAAGTATGTCATCGGCGGCAGCATGCATGTCAAGGAACTCGGTTCAGAGGCGGAGGTTGTCACGGAAGTGACGGTGGGGTTAAAGCCTGAGCTTGAAAAAAAGAAAAGACAGGTTGAAGCGGCAAAGGAATACTGGCCCAGCCGGATGAACGAGATTCTCAAGAATATCAGCGCTCTCAATGACATGAAAAAAGCGGAGGGTAAAGACTTCGGTGGCGAGAAGGCCAATGTGCTGGCTGAGCTCAACAAGATGATGCCTGAGGTGATGGAGAAAAATAACCAGTTGACCGAAATGCAGATGCAACTCGATAAAGAGCTCGAACAGTCATCCAGTGAGGCAATTTATGTTTACGGCTGCCTCTGTCCCGGAGTGTCGGTCACCATCGGCAAGGCGGTGCGGGTTATTGATAAGCAGGAACGGCAGGTGGTGGTGGAACTGAATAAGAGCACCCTGCAGATCCATGTCCGCTCCATGACCGCCGAAGAGAAAGAGGTGGTTGCTTAACTGTTGCCAGGTAAACCTGATCCGCATTGAAATCCAGAATCGCATCCCGTGTTTGACCGCGGGAATTATAAGGTGAACGTTTTGGCTTCCCTGTCGAGGAATTTTTTAAAGCGTTTGTAAAGGTTCCAGAAGTGGGAGATCGCCTGTTCGCCTGTTTCCGTAATTTTCGCGCCTCCTCCGCCTCTGCCGCCGGTTGTCGTCTCCACCAGCGGCTTAGGCGACTGGCGGTTCATTGAGTCAACAAGATCCCAGGCATGCCGGTAGGACATCTCCATGGACTTGGCCGCCTGGCTGATGGAACCGTATTGTCGTATTCTTTCCAGCAGGGTGACCCGCCCGTAACCGAGAAAAGTCGCTCCATCCACCTCGATCCAGATACGGCCTTTAAAGTTGAAGCCTTTTTGTTCTGCTTGTTCAATGCATGGCTCGCGTTGATTTTTCATCCTGCCATACTAGCATGGACCTTGCATCGGGTCAAATGCAAACCCGATGGCGGTATACCTTCCAGGTTATTTCAGGCTGTAGGCGATGGGCAGCATGAATCGGGCCTTTTTCTGTGGTTTGGGAAACGGGGCGGTCCGGCGGATGGCGGAAATGACGTTTAAATCGAGCACTTCATGCCCTGAACCGGAAACAATATTGATGTCCTCCACACTGCCGTCTTCCCTGATGATAAACGATACGAGTATTTTCCCGGTCCAACCCAGCTTCCGGGCCGCAGCCGGAAAGGAGAGGTTGCGCATGATGAGGTTGCGGATGTAATCGAAATTTTTGCGCAGGTATTGTCTTGCTTCGTTTCCCGCGTCGTCACTGTCGCTGATTGCCGCAACCCGGCTCTGACCCTGGTTGGCAATGTTGCCGGCAGCCGGGGCAATCGCCTGGATAGTTGACTTGTTTAAGGCACTGCCTGCAGATGCGGCAGAGGTTGCGGCTCCCGGAGCTGCCTGCCCAGGTGTCTTTTCCTCAGGGCTTGGCATTGAACTGATCAGCGCCTCGGGTTTTGTCGTGTGGCCCTCCCGTTGTGGGGCCGCTGGTTTCTTTTCCTGCCTTGCCGACTTCTGGCCTCGTCTTTCCTCAACTCTGATTTTGGATGTATCCAGCTTTTTTCTGTCGATATGAACCGGAGTAACGGGAGGAATGACTGCAGGAACGGTTTCCTGCCTCTTATGCGTTCTGTCCGGTGCGGCAGGGTCTTCCATAAGCATTTCGGCTGTCTCAACAGTAAAATCAATGACAAGAGGGGATTTTGCCGGGATCGTCTGGCAATTCAGCATGATGGTTGCGCAGATCAGCATGGCATGCAGCAGAAAGGACAGTTTGATGGCTTTGGTCTGATGAATTGGCAAATGGTTTCTCGGCTCAGCAGCTACAGAAATAATAGGCACGTTAAATATTTCAACTCCTTCAGCCATTTTTCCTCAACTCCTTGTTGGTTGCCAATGTTTCATTCGTGGGTCAGGTTATCTTGAAAGTGATCGCCTCAATTTGCCCACACCCGCATGCACACCTTGCCGCTGTCGTTCATGGAAACAACATTCACATCGATGCGGTAGAGGGCAAAGATGGCCTCCCTGGTGATGGTTTGTGCCGGTGGACCGTCGGCAATGACAGCCCCATCCTTGAATAAAATGGCGCGGTCGGCTGTCATCAGGGCATGATCGGGGAAGTGGGTGGTGATGATGAAGGTCAGCCCTTCTGCCGCAAGTCCCTTGATGCCGCTCAGCAGCCGCATCTGGTTGCCGTAATCCAAACCGTTCACCGGCTCATCCATGATGAAAACACCAGCACCCTGGGCCAGGGCGCGGGCAATGAGAGTTAGCTGGCGTTCGCCGCCGCTGATTTCCGTGTACGGCCTGTCCCGTAAATCCAGAATATCGAGCCTGTCCATGGACGCAGCGGCAATATCCCGGTCCTTGCGGGAGTAAGCGGAAAAAAAGGACTGGTAGGGCATTCTGCCCATCAGAACCACCTCTTCCACCTTGTAGGCGAAGGACTCCCGGTGAATCTGCGGCACATAGGCAACCTGCCGGGCAAAATCCCGGCGGGGTATTGTTTTCAGGGCGCGGCCTTCAAAGAGCACGGTTCCTGTTTTCGGCTGCAGGATGCCGAGCATGATTTTCAGCAGGGTGGTTTTACCGCTGCCGTTCGGGCCGAGAAAAGTGACCACCTCCCCCCGCTGGAAGGCAAGGCTGACATCATTCAGCACCTCTTGGCCCCGGTAGGCAAAGCCTGCCCGTTTCACTTCAAGCAAATTCGTCATCGCCACCCCCGCTGGGCATTTTTCAGGACCAGAGCGAAAAAAGGAATGCCGATAAGGGATGTCAGGATACCTGTGGGTATTTCATAGGAGAATAGGAGCCGCGCAATATCATCTGCCAGCACCAGGTAGGCTGCGCCGATCAGGGCTGCGGCGGGCAGAACCATCTCGTTGTTCGGCCCTACGATCATGCGGCAGATGTGGGGAATGATCAGGCCCACCCAGCCGATCATGCCGCCGACCATCACTGTCAGGGCGCTGATCAGGGTGGCGAAGAAAATCACGATAAGCCGCACTCGTCCGACATTGATCCCCAGTGACTTGGCTTCTTCCTCTCCCATGCTCAGGACGTTCAGCTGTCTGGCGTGAAGGATGATGACCCCGATGCCGGCTGCAGCGGGAAGGCTTATGAACAGTATGGTTTTGCAGTCCACGGCCGAAAGGTTGCCCATCAGCCAGTAGACGATGGCCGGCAGCTGATTGTAGGGATCAGCCGCATATTTGACGATGGAGAGCAAAGCGGTGAAAAAGGCACCGCTGATAATGCCGCCCAGCACGAGCATGATGACGGAATTAATGCGGTACGCCTTGGCAATGACCAGAGCAACGCCCACGGCAACAAACCCGAAGGCCAGGGTGGAGAGCTGGACCATGGCCCAGCTTTTTGACAGCACCATGCCCAAGGCCGCACCGAAAGAGGCTCCGGCCAGTACGCCGAGTAATCCCGGGGAGACCAGGGGATTGATGAACAGGGCCTGAAAGGCTGCCCCGGCAACGGACAGGGAGGCGCCGATCATGGCCGCCGCCAGTATGCGGGGCAGTCTGATATCGAGCAGAATGTTTTCCAGCAGGGCCTTCTGGTCAGCGGCCGGGCCGGTTAGGCCGAAGAGTTTCCAACCGGCAAAGCCCAGCAGATCAGCGGCCGGGATCCGGTATTTGCCGAGTGAGAGCGAGACCAACATAATTGCCCCGAGGAGCAAGGCGAGCAACGGCAGTGTCAATCTTCTCATGGGTTCAGCACCTCTCGCGCCTCTTTTTCGCTCAGATCCACCCCGAGAAAGAGTTTATAGAAGGAACTGGTCTCTGCCGTCATATCGATTTGGTAAAGGTCGGGGTGGAGGGTGTGCAGGAGCCACTTGATTCCCAGCAGTCGCATGAAAGAGGGCGGCCGGTCGAACCAGTTATACGGGATATAGGGAATAAGATAGACGCGTCGGTCACGCACGGCTCGGATATTCTGCCAGCGCGGGTCAATGAACACGGTATCAAAAAAGGATTTTTCCTTGACCAGGATAACCTCGGGATCATACATAAGGACCTGCTCCATTGACACCTTTTCCATGCCGTAATGATCGAGCTCCTCGCCTTGATGCACGTTCACGCCTCCGGCCAGCGGGATTAATTCGGCATGCAGCGATGCAGCCCTCTCCGTGCCGAGGCCGTCCGGACCCTCGGCGTAATAGACCGTTACCTTGTCGGACTCGGCAATGAGTGCGGCTGCGGCCTTTGCCTGGCGTAGGGTATCCGCGGCATAGCGGTGCAGCAGCAGCCCCCGCTCTTTTTTGCCAAGCACGTCCGCCAGAAAGAGCAGGGCCGCCGGATAGTCGTCAATACTGTCGAGTCGCACGGAGACCCGTGGCAGACCAAGCTGATCCAGGGCGGTCTCAAACTTCCGGTTGACCGCGTCGTCCCGCCAGGCCCAGAACAGCACGAAATCCGGCCTGACCTGCAGCAGCACCTCCCGGTTGAGGGTCCTGCCCTGGCCCACCAGGCCGCCGATGACCGGGAGTTTCCCGAGACTTGCCACGGTGTATTTTTTCTCGTTTTCCCACAGAGGGAAGTTCAGACCCGCGATAAAAGCAGGATCGATGGCATACAGCAGATAGGTGCCGGGGGGCGACACGGCGACCACCTTGGAAATCCTGTCCGGAATCGTCACCTTTCTGCCGCTCATGTCGATAATCTCCCGCCCTTGTGCAAAGAGGGGAAAAACATAGAGGCAGAACAAAATCACGAAAAGTACTTTCACCTTCATGCTGGTCTCCGTTTTTGCTTTATGATGAAAACTGATCATTCACCACAGAGAGCACAGAGCACATGGAGAAAAATATTATAATTTCATGTGTCGCATCTGTACACGCTATGGCTTCCGTGAGAAATACTGACTTTTTTTGCCAGACCATCAACTCATTATTATGATAAACTCACCAAAACTAGAAATCCGTTGATTCCACATGTCTAACTAGCTGTAATAAAATATATTTCTTTGTGATCTCCGTGTGCTCTGTGGTGAATTCGCAGTTTTCCAGCATTCGTCATCACTTGCTCCACGAGATGATGGCCCAGCGGACTTCATGATGGTAGGAAAGCGTCCATCCTTCCTTTTTTTTAACGAGATGCCCTTTAAGATAGATTCTCAGGCGGGCCTCCTCATCGGCCGTCATGTCGTCGATCATCCAGCGGAAGCCTTTCGCTGCCTCATCGACATTACTGTAGACCTTATCTCCGTCGCCGTTCATCACA
This sequence comes from Pseudomonadota bacterium, assembly GCA_018816555.1. Classification (GTDB taxonomy): domain Bacteria; phylum Desulfobacterota; class Desulfobulbia; order Desulfobulbales; family SURF-16; genus SURF-16. The sequence goes on along the minus strand of JAHIVT010000143.1, from coordinate 27,109 downwards.
AAGGTGACATCGGCGAAGATGCCCATCTGGTGCAGAAGGTTGTATACGCAGATGTAATCCGGTCCTCGGTCAAGATCCCGCCCTATTGCCTCAAAAATTCTGCGGTCGAAAGGACCGTCACCCACCAGCGAGGAGATGAAAACCTTCCGGCGGGCCTTGCTGTCAAGCTTTATCACTGCGGCGTGGAGATCCTCCACCACCAGTGAGCGTGAGGCAATGGCCACGTCATGCTCCGCAATGCCAGCCATATCCCAGTCATCCTCCCAGCCGATGACGCGTGGGGTTACGTTGGTAATAGCCTGTTCCCAGCACCGCTCCCCCAGGATGGATATCATGACATCCGAAAAATCAATCGCCGTCACAGACTGCACCAGGCCGGCAAGCGGAATGGCTAGGGTACCCGCCCCGCAGCCCACGTCAAGGATGCTCCACTCCGGTTTCGGATTCATGAGGCGCAGAAAATTCCGGGCATAGCCGCTGGTTTTTGTATGTCTGGCAAATGACGGGGCGCGGCGGTTCCAGTAGGAGTTGTCGTTGCGATCGAACTTCCGCTGCTGCCGGGCTTCACGCCATACCATATTCCAGTTCACCTTTTTCATGTCCATTGTCGATGCGAGGGCTGTATTCATAGTGGAATGCCCTCCTGTAGCGGTGGCCGCAGCGGCGATTGCACGGTGTAGTAAGTGTTTCCTGTGGCGCATGGCCGGCAGAGAGCCAGGCCGTTTTGTTGGATGTCGCGTTTGTCAAGGATCGTTTCCCCGCAGCTTGCGCAGAGGGCTCTGCCCGTCGGGCTGCCCGGCATATCTTCCGGCTTCAGCGCCACAGAGACATCCTGCACGCTGAACAAATCGATGTCCGGCATTTCCCGGTAGGCCTTCATCTGCGCTGCGCTTTCACTCAGTTCGGGATACCTGGCCGCCGCCTTTTCCCGCGCGTCACGGAGCGAGACGATGCGCACCGCCTTATCGGTCTCGATATTGATGAAGGTTGCCGCCATTTTTCCGTTATCCACGATTTTAAGGCTCCGTCTGCCCACCCTGCTGCCGGTGACGGTCATGATCGCGTCCGTGGCGCAGCGGTCAATCTCGACAAAGACAATCAGCTTTTTACGATCCTCGCCCAGGGGATCGCTTATGCCGATCTCGCGCAGGCCGAGCATGGCAATGCGCACGCCGATGACCTGTCCGGCACAGAGGTGGCCGTGAAATGCCGCAGCCTTATCCAGTAGCTGTGCAAATTCTTTATATTTTTCCATATTCATTCCTCCTTTTCAGAATGTATAGCGCATATTGGCAAACAGAGTTCTTCCCGCTTCGGGATACCCTTCCTGCAGCTCGTAATCCCGGTCAAAAACGTTTTTTACCCCGGCCTCGGCAACAACTCCGTTGCCGAAGGCATAGCTGAACTTGACATTGGCCACGGTAAATCCCTGGGCGACCTGGTCGCCGTCCGTTGAACTATAGCGTTTTGAGTCATATTCCGCGTCGATCAGGGCGCTCAGGCTGTCCAGCAGGGTGTAGCGCAGATAGGCGACCGCCTTATGCAGGGGGATGTTGATCAGCTCGCTTGAATCGGTCTTGTTTTCCGCATAGGTGTAGGTGTAGTTACAGCCGATTTCAAGCGAAGTGAGCAGGTAGCCCGAGAGTTCCAGTTCCAGGCCGTAGAGATCGACCTCGCCGATGTTGAGGTTCTGGGTGGTCGTGGTCCCCGGATTGTTCGGGTCCGGTATGGTTGTCAGCTGAATATAATCGCTGACATCGTTGTAAAAGACGGTGCTCTTGAAACGCAGATTCTCCAGGTGCCGGTCCTCATAGCCGATCTCATAGTTTACTGATCTCTCCGGGTCCAGATCAGGGTTGGGAATGGCTGTGCCGAGCCGGTACGAATATCTGTCCTTGATGGAAGGGAGCCTGGTTTTCCGGGATACTGACGCATGGAGCGCGCAGGCCTCGGACGGCAGATAAAAGAGGCCGAGCTGGGGGTTGAAACCCGAAGTGCTGCCCTTGGGAAAATTGACAATCTGCCCGTTGGAGGTCAGGTCCTCGGCCACCAGGGTGTCCAAGGTATCATAGCTGGCACCGGCTATGGCATAGAAACTCTTGGAAATAGTGATGGTGTCTTCCAGTCCCACTGACAGCATCTGGTCCCTGAACGTTTTGACCGGATCATTGTCATCCTGCTCTTTATGCACATCGAGTTTGTAGTGCAGGGCGAGCTTGAGCAGGTGGTCGGGAATAAGTGCTGTGCCCACCTCAACCGAGCCACCGTTCGTATAGTCGTCATAGTGGCTCCTGAAGGCGTAAGGCATGGTGATGGTGGTGTAGGTTGCGTCGTCATAACTCCACAGGGAGTTCTTGAATATATCATAGAAGGCCCGGGTTTTCAGGTAGGCTTTGCCGGCAAAATCGGTCTTTGAAGTAAAGTAGTAGCTCTGTTTGTCCCAATAGGGCCATTTCCAGTAGCGCGCCTTTTCATCCGGGTCGGTGCCGGCATAAGGCGGGGTGCCCTTGACTCCGTGCTGGTAGATGTAACTGAAGGCATATTCGTCATCCTTGTTCGGCGTAAAACCAAGCTTGATATTGACCTTCTCGTCCCGCTGGTAGGAATTCTCCCGGTGGTTGCCGTCCTCGGCTGCGGAAGCCTTGAAGTCATCTGAAAGATTGAAATAATCGCTGTTCAGGTAAGAGGCCCCGGTTTGTACATACCAGGTGTTCTGGTTGGTGCCGAGATTCATGTAGCCATTATAGGTATTGCCCGAGCCGTATCCTGCTCCTACGCTGCCTTCAAAGGTCTTTTCCGGCCGGCGGGATACCATATTGATAGCACCACCCATGGTGTTGGGGCCGTAAAGGACTGAGGTAAATCCTTTGGAAACGATGATCTCCGACAGATCGAAGGTGGTAAAGCGGGCAAGGTCGGGATAGCCGTCATAAGGCACGTAAATAGGTATGCCGTCGAGAAAAATCGGCACATGCTTGATATCAAAGCCCCGCACATATACGGTCTGCTCGTTGCGCGCCCCGGTCACCGACGATGTCACCCCAGGCAGCAGGTTGACTGCGTCGGCCACGGTGTTCCGGTCGAAATCGCGTAGTTCCTGGGCATCAATTTTTTCGATGGTGATATTTTTGTTTTCCTCCGTCTTGCCGCTTACCTCGATCTCGCCGAGAGTGAAGACACTATTTTCCGTATTTTCCGTCTCATCCGCTCTGCCGGCCAGTGGCATGGCCAGTAAGGCCAGTATGACCCCCACAGAAACGGGGAACCTCTCAACAATACTGCATTTCATGACGAAAACCTCCCAATGGTTGTGTTTATATATGCATAACGATAAATAAAAAAAATAAAAGATAAGCGAGTCTGGTCAGCTGGTTGAAACTATTTTTCTTCTATTCTGTCTTCGCTATAGAATATTTCGCTATATACAAAAAAGAATAACGAATGTAAAAAAAATTAAGCCATCAATACGATTTCGATGGTCTTGAGCTGTCTGACATACCGCGGTCCGGTCAGAAAATCCCGGGCTGAGACAAGGTCAACCGCCCCCTGCTCGTCATAAAGGGACCTGCTGTTTTTTTCAAGCAGGACCATGATGCCTTCGCCTGTCGGCGTATTAAAGATCTCCTGCCAGGAAAAGACCACCTTGTACCCGTCGTCCGATGAGGCGACGATGAACATTTTCCGCGTATCATTGTGGCCTGTTATCAGGATATCGGCTCTGTTGATAATGTCTGAAAGCAGAACGCCCCGGCAGCGACCGATACAGCCCTTGGGATCGCCGTTACCACAAATCATGGGAAGTTCATCCGTCTCCACGGGTTCCATGCCCCGAAGCTCTTTAATGTCGAGCATCAGAGGCGTTGTCACCCTGCCGCATATGCAAAGTGCGTAATCCGCACTATGCCCGGATTCCCTGTTGTTGCTGGATTTCAGTTCAGAGTTCACAACGATCTCCTTTGTTGTCGTTTACGGGATGATGGTTTAATAATGTTTGCTTCGTTCCTCGGTAATGGATGTCCAGGCGCTTGCAAATTTGTTCCAGTAGGAGCGGACCATTTCTTTGCCCGTCTCCGTGAGTCGGGCGCTGTCGGTTTCCATGCTGTTTTCCTGAAAGTAAACCAGCGGGGTATGGAAGGAAACGTTCATCTCGGTCAGGAGATGAAGCGCATGTTCCTGATGGATTTTGGCTGCTTTGGCTGCTTGCGACAGCGAGCCACGGTTTTGGATCTCGTCCAGCAGCACGGCCCTTCGGTACCCCAGAAATGCTCCCTGTTCCAGTTCGACAATCACACAGCAGCTTGGCGGTTTCATGCATGCTCTTTTCATCATTTCTCTCCTTTTTGTCGATATATAATAATATACATAACGAATGACAAGCCGAAACCTTACTGCGGTTGGCACCGATAAACAGAGTAACAGCACAGAACCAGCCGCAGAATTTGGCTCAGCATATTTTTTAATAAATCCGGGAGGACGGTTAAAAAAAATTGACTCGGCCATGTTGAAAAAGAATGATAGCAAACCTAGTGCCAACGTATAAATTTTAATCAATTTATTATAATATCAGTATGTTAAATGTGTTGGTGCGGCGAATTAACTAGCAACGGTAAGCGGAATACAGTCGGCCAATTTTGCAGCAAACATGACAAAAATGAAGGGTATTTTTCATTTTGGTTGTCTATGAGAGAAAAGCCTGCATATGCCGTTGTAAAAGGAGGGCAACGAAAAAGAGGACATCTTCGGGAAATTTTATGATACATTAAAATTGGAAATTTTTTGGTTTATCGCAACAATACAGGTGAGAAATACGTGTTATAGTTGGAGACAGATTTTTTGTAAGTAAAGCTGTAAGGATAATTCGCTGTATCAGTTGAAAGAGGTTTGAATATGGGGATCAGGAAATTGGTTAATAGAGTTGGGGTGTTCATGTTTTTTTTCTGCCTGCTGGCCGGCGTAAGTTCTGCCGAAGAGGACGGAGAGAAGATTGTTATCGCCGTTTCACCCTGCAGTGACGAGGTGCTGAGCTTTAAAAAATTCCATCCGCTGGTCACCTATCTGCAGGCGGAAACCGGGACGGAGATCAAACTGGTGTTCCCCCCGGATGCCGCGGAATTCGAGGCCCAGATCATGAATAAAGATATCGATTTTGTTTTCCAGGACCCCAATGTGTACGTGAAATTTGCCGGGCTCTATGACCAAAAGACCCTGCTGCGGGCTCTCAGCCTGAAAGGAGGCATCTACCAGTCCGGCGCCATCGTTGCCAGGAAGGACAGCAATATTAACACAATGAAGGATCTGATCGGCAAGTCCGTCATGTTCGGCTCCAAGCTTTCGGCCTCCAAATGGGTGGTGGCGAAAATGCTGTTTGAAGAAAACGGCATTGACATTGACAAAGATCTGTCGATGTATGCCAATGGCGGCTGCTGTGAGGATATCCTCTTCAATGTGTTTCTCAAGGCCTTTGATGCCGGAGTGGTGTGCGACCATTATCTTGGGGAGCATGCCAAAAAACAGCGGGAACTCGGGGTCAACGCCCAGGATCTTCACATCATTGCCATCACCAGATGGGTGCCGACCAGGGTATTTGCCGCCCGCAAGGACTTGGACCCTGCGCTTATCGCCAAGTTCGACCGTGCCTTGCTGAAACTAAACAACAGTAATCCTGAACATGCCAAAATCCTTTACTCTGCTGAAGTGGGGGGATTTCAGCGGACAACGGATAAGCATTATGATGAAATGCGGGAACTTATCGGTGAAAAAAGATCAGATAGAAGCGCTGCTTCCGTGAAAGGACGATAAAGAAGGCATGGAACTCAACCCGCAACAATGGGTGAAATTCAGCTTACGCATCAAACTTACCCTGCTGATTGAAAGTCTGGTGGTGATCATTGTCGTGGTTACCGGTATTATCACCACCATGCGGGAAAAGGAAAGCCTGGAAAGCGAGTTGCGCAAACGGGGATTGGCGCTAGCCGCCGATGTGGCCAAATTTACCACCAGCCCCATGTTAAGCAACGACCTGCCGACTCTTCGCCGTTTTGTCAATCACTCCATGGAGCAGGATTATGTCCGTTACGTCATCCTGCTTGACCCGCAGGGTAAGGTGGTGATGCACAGTGACCTGAAGGAAGTCGGCAAAATCTACCGGGACAGCATGACCGCCGTGGCGATGAAGTCCGAGAAACATGGCAGTTTCCAGGCATCCCTGCCTGACAGCGGGGAACACTATTACGATATCTATACCCCCATTTCCCTTGAAGATGCCCGCTTGGGAACGGTCCGGCTGGGATATTCCTATATGGCGGTTGAAAAGGAAATTGCCAGCGCTCGGCGACAGATTTTCCTGATGGGTGTGGTAACCATTCTTATCGGCGGTATTTCCGCCTATCTGCTGGCTGCCTTTATCGCTGCGCCGATCAAAAAGATAACCGATGCCACCGGCAAAGTGGCCGCAGGCGATCTCATTACCCGGTTGACCATCAGAAGAAACGATGAGATCGGCGCTTTGGCCAATTCCTTTAACGAAATGACGGAGAATCTGCAGAAAACGACCATCTCCAGAGATTATGTTGATAACATTATCGGCAGCATGAACGATACCCTGGTGGTGCTTGATCGGGATTCCAGGATCAGCAGCGTGAACAAGGCGACCTGTGAGCTTCTCGGCTATGAGGCGGATGAACTGATCGGCCGGGATATACATAAAATTCTTCCCCTGGAAGAGATATTTTTCAGTGAATCGGGATTTCGGCAGGTGCTCGCCGGAGAAAAAATTATTAATCTGGAAATAGACTATCTGGCCAAGGATGACACCAGTGTGCCCATGCTTTTTTCAGCCGCTGTACTGAAAGATAAAGAGGGGGGAATAGAGGGAGTCGTCGGCATTGCCCGTGACATCACCGAACGCAGGAAGGCGGAGGAGGCGCTCCGTCAGTCCGAGAAGGAACTCCGCTTCCTGTCCGCCCAGATCCTTACCGCCCAGGAAAAAGAACGCAGGCGACTTTCCGTGGAACTCCATGACGAACTGGGACAGTCGCTGATGGTGCTGAAACTCAAGGTGCGGGCCATCCAGAGGACCTGGGGCGACGCTGAGACAGGCCTCAAAAAAGAGTGTGATGCCGTGATCAATTACATCAATGAGGTCACGGAAAACGTCCGCCGCCTGTCCCGGGACCTCAGTCCCTCTATTCTGGAGGATCTGGGGCTGACTATCGCCGTGCGCCGACTTGTGGAATCATCCGGTAAGCTTTATAATATCACCTGTTCCCTGGATATGACCGAGCTTGACGGGCTTTTTTCCCGTGACCAGAAGATTACCGTGTACCGGATCGTGCAGGAATGTCTTACCAACATAGCAAAGCACTCCAAAGCCAGTCATGTAGCGGTCACTCTCAGAAGGCAGAAGGACAGTTTTTTCTTCCGGGTGGAGGATGACGGCCAGGGTTTTGATGTGCAGGATGCCTATGGGCGGGACCACGCTAAATATGGCCTGGGACTCTCAGCCATGAACGAGCGGGTCCGCATGCTGGGAGGATCTCTCGATGTCTGGAGCCGTCAAGGGACAGGCACCAGAATCAGCTTTACCCTTCCTTTAAATGAGTGAGGAAACCGATGATGACGCCGTATCGTATTGTACTGGCCGATGATCATGCCATGTTCCGTCAGGGTATCAAGAATATTCTCGAAACTGTCGAGGACCTTGAGGTTGTCGGGGAGGCGAGCGATGGCCTTATGCTGCTTGATCTTTTACGCCAGGGAACCCCTGATCTGGTGATTCTGGATATCTCCATGCCGCATCTTCGCGGGCTTGAGGCAACCCGGGAAATTAAAATGATCTCCGCCGATGTGAAGGTATTGATCCTGACCATGCACAAGGACAAGGATTACGTTTATTCCGCCCTGTCAGCCGGAGCGGAAGGATATCTGCTCAAGGAAGATGCGGATACGGAACTCTTTGCCGCCATCGAAAAGATCAGGGACAATGGCTGCTACATCTCCCCGCTCCTGTCCGGGGAATTTGCCTTTGATATGGTGCAGGCCTCCCACAAGGGGGAGATGTCTTCCCTGTCCGATCCTCTGACCACCCGTGAACGGGAAGTCCTGAAGCTGATTGCCGAGGGGATCTCCAACAAGGAGATTGCCGATCTGCTCTTTATCAGTATCCGCACCGTGGAAAATCATCGCGCCAATATCATGCGCAAGCTGAACATCAAACAAACCGCCAATCTGGTAAAATATGCCCTGAACAAGGGCTACATTCTGTCCACCAAATAAAGAAAAATCCTTTAAAAACATGCCATTATCTCACTTCTAGGTAGTAATACTCAGCCGTCAATAGGTAGTTAATCTGATTAAGTCTTGAGTAGTTCGCCGGATTGTTTCCCTGGCCTTAACAGCGTATTGTTGCATACAGACGAGGACCTCTTGGGTTTGAGAATAATTCCGTAAGAATGGTTCCAAACCTGCGGCTCCGGAGATCCTGATTTGCTTTTGCGGCAACGTGAAAATTCACCGGTTTGATGCTTTTTATTCCGGTGGAAATCAACAATGAATTACGGAAACAGCCGCCCCCAAAAAGACTGTTCGCCTTCCGCCATTGGAGCCCGGCAAGGAAGCGGACAAATTCGGCTAGGAGGTGAGGAAGAGGAGAACACAATTTTTATTTTTTCGATCTGCGTCGGCACTCGGAAGTATCGCATGGGGGAGATACTTGAAATGAGGTAGTTGGGGGCTGAAGGCAGCATGGCATGCCCGGTATGGGCACCCGAATGGTTCGGGTAACACAAAGAAATTAACCTAAGACAATTTTTAAGGCGGATAAACAGATGATTAAACGTACAGCTATTCTCATGACAACGGCATTCATGTTCGTAACTCTCCCAGGTGCTGCAGTTGCTGATGACCAGGACCGGGACCGGGATTGTATTAAAGATAAACAACAGCTTAAAGATGGCTCTTGCCTGGATTACAGCACGGATATGAGCGGCAGATTTATTGTATCTGACGGTCAAGATCAACTGCGCGACGGAACAGGAGACGGAGTTCCGGATCGGTTAAGAGACGGCTCCTGCCTGGACTACAGCACGGATGTAAGCGGCAGATTTATTGTATCTGACGGTCAAGATCAACTGCGCGACGGAACAGGAGACGGAGTTCCGGATCGGTTAAGAGACGGCTCCTGCCTGGATTACAGCACGGATGTAAGCGGCAGATTTATTGTATCTGACGGTCAAGATCAACTGCGCGACGGAACAGGAGACGGAGTTCCGGATCGGTTAAGAGACGGCTCCTGTCTGGACTACAGCACGGTCAGTGTCAATATGATTCTGGGCTGATAGGTCTTAGTTTTCAGCTTGGTTAGTGGGAATCCTGAGTGAACAGCGAATAGGATATTTTCTAAAGACAGAGTGTTCAGCCGTGTCGCCGTAAGGCACGGCACAACAGGCTAGCAGCGATTTCGCGCAACATTCATTCAGGGCTCCCGAGTGGCTGCATGAAACAGGTCTCCCGGATTTGCCGGGGGGCCTGTTTCGTTTTGACCAGGGTGAGGCAAGGCAATGAGAGAGTTATGGACTGGGGGAACTGATAGTGGGCGCGTATCGTATATTATTGGCAGATGATCATGCCATGTTTCGCCAGTGCGTAAAGGATCTTCTCGAAGGTGCAGGAGGACTGAAGGTAATCGGGGAGGCGGGGGACGACCTGAGGCTCCTTGATTTTTTTCAAAAAGAGCCGCCTGATATGGTGATCTGGGGCATCTCCATGCCCAATCATCATGGGCTGGCCGCAACCCGTGAGATAAAAATGGTCTATCCGAACGTAAAAATTCTGATTCTGACCATGCACAGGGAAAAGGAATACGTGGATTATGTTTTGGCCGCCGGGGCGGAAGGGTATCTGCTCAAAGAAAATGCCGATACGGAGCTCTATATAGCGGTGGACAGGATACGCCGGGGTGAGTGTTATGTTTCCCCTCTGGTAGCCGGCGGCGGCACGTACTCAAGCTTCAGGTGACATACCGCAGGAATCATTTATTCAGCAGCAGAGGGCGCGCATCTCCCGCACCGCCTGGTCCAGTCCCACATAGATGGCCCTGGCCATCACCGCATGGCCGATACTGAGCTCTTCGATTTTGCCAAGCGCGGCAATCCTGGCCGTATTCAGGTAATTCAAACCGTGACCGGCATTGATCCGCAGGCCCAGATCATGGGCAGTATCCACCGCCGCCACAATCATGGCAAATTCCCTGTTTTCTTCCACTTCACTTGTCGCATCGCTGTAACGACCCGTGTGTATTTCAACAAAGGTGGCGCCAACCCTTTTGGCTGCCTTGATCTGTTCGGTATCAGGATTGATAAACAGGCTGACCGGAATGCCGGCATCGGTCATCTGGGCGATGACACTACTGAGATGATGCTCCTGGCCGATGACGTCAAGGCCGCCTTCCGTGGTCAGTTCCGCTCTTTTTTCCGGCACCAGGGTCACCATATCCGGTTTCAGATTGAGCGCGATATTGATGATTTCCTCGGCTGCCCCCATTTCCAGATTGAGCTTGGTCTTAACCGTCTGGCGCAGGAGGATCACATCCCTGTCCTGGATATGGCGGCGGTCTTCCCGCAGGTGAACAACAATACCTGCCGCCCCGGCCAGTTCGCAGATACCGGCGGCAAGAACCGGGTCAGGTTCGTCAATGCCTCTGGCCTGTCTCAGGGTGGCAACGTGATCGACGTTTATGGCAAGCTTTACCATTTTTTCCCTCAAGATAATCTATTGAAGTGCTTAAAGTACTTTAGACACTCTCCCCGGATCCTAAAATACCCCTATTCAGATAAAGGGGCAAGCACCTTTGCGCCGCTCAACTGCTGCAGCAGTTCTTTTTCCCGTGCCGTCATCTCCTCGGCATCATCTTCTCCAAGCTCATGGTCATAACCAAGTAGATGCACAAGGCCATGGACAAGCAGGACGGAGATATAATCTTCCAGGGTCATGCTACAAGCCAGAGCCTCCCGTGCCGCGGTATCGAGGGAAATAACGATATCTCCCAGCAGGTGTGGTGCAGGTGAGGAAGGGTCGTCAGCCATGGGAAAGGACAGCACATTGGTCGGTTTGTTGATGCCCCGGTAGGTGGTATTGAGCTCGGTCATGCGGCTGTCATCAACCAGCAGGATGCTTAATTCACAATGCTTCCTGTCCGCATGCCTGAGCAGTGCGGTGGCGGTTTTTTTCAACCAGGCAAGGGTGACTGGCAGTGGTTTGACTTCACTTCTGAGCAGAACGGGCATCACCTTTCTCCTTTTTCAGGTGACTTTTTTCTTGTTTTTCATAGGCCCGTATAATCTGCTGCACCAGGGGATGGCGAACCACGTCAACATCACTGAAATAGCTGAAGGAGATTCCCTTTATTTTTTTCAGGATTCTGGAGGCGTGGATCAGTCCTGAACCCCGGTCGTGGGGGAGGTCTATCTGGGTGATGTCACCGGTTATGACTGCTTTGGAATTAAAGCCAAGGCGGGTGAGAAACATCTTCATCTGCGCCGGGGTGGTGTTCTGGGCCTCATCGAGAATGACAAAGGCATTGTTTAAGGTGCGGCCACGCATGAAGGCAAGAGGCGCGATCTCGATGATTTCCCGTTCCTCCAGTTCCTTGGCCCGTTCACGACCGAGCATGTCATTAAGGGCGTCATGCAGCGGCCTCAGGTAGGGATTGATTTTTTGCACCAGATCGCCGGGCAGAAAACCAAGGTTTTCACCGGCCTCCACCGCCGGCCTGGTGAGAATGATGGATTTGACCTGATTGGCGCTGTAGGCGGCGATGGCCATGGCCACGGCCAGATATGTTTTGCCGGTGCCGGCAGGTCCGATGCCGAAGGCGATGTCGTTGTTGCGGATGGCGTCGATATAGAGTTTCTGGTTGATGCTCTTGGGTGAGACAATCCTGTGCTTGGCCGTGATATAGACCTGATCGAGAAAGATTTCCTTCAGGTTGGTCTGGGGTGAGCGCTCCATGATTCTCAGCGCATAGGCCACATCCGCCGCATAGATCGGATAGCCGGTGACGATGAGATCATACAGCTGATTGAGGGTGGCGGCGGTAGTTGTTACATCGTGGTCAAGGCCGGAGATGGTCAGGGTCGTTCCCCTGGCCTTGACCGTAACTCCCACCGCCTTTTCAATGGCCAGCAGATTGCGGTTCAGGTCGCCATACAGCAGGCGGGCCGCTTCGTTATCGGTGAAAGAGAGTTGTTTCTGTGTGGCCGTATTCAGCATGGGGAAATTATTGATGGCTCTTGATTTTGGCCAGTTCCTCGTCAATGAGTTTCTGCATGCCGGGAACGGTTCTGTCTTTGACTTTTCTGCCGTTGATAAAAACGGAAGGTGTTCCCTTCACCCCGGCACTGATGCCGTCCTGCTGGTCCTTGTTGACCTGGGCCATGCTCTGCGGATCAGCCATTTCTTTTTTGAACTGATCCATGTTCAGACCGAGAGATGTAGCCAATTCAAGGTATTTCTCAGGCTTGAGATCTCTCATGTTCTGAAAGAGAAGATCATGATACTGCCAGAATTTCCCCTGTTTCTGGGCGGCAATGGCGGCAATGGCGGCGGGCATACCCTGGGCATGGCCACGGATGGGAAAGTGTTTGTAGGCGATTTTGACGGTTTCCGGATTCTTTTTCAGAATGTCATCAAAGGTCGGCCCGAGTTTGGAGCAGTAAGGGCATTGAAAGTCGCTGAAAATGACAATGGATACCGGGGCTTCGGGCATGCCGAGGAAAGGGGCATTGGTGATGTCGATGGAGACAATAAAGGAATAGCTCAGTTCCTGCACCTTACCCGTGGATTCGCTGCTGAGAAAAATTTTGTCTTCAAGATTGGCCAGATCCAGCCCGGAGACGGAAATGCGGTTGAAGGAGGGATCAACGGCAATGGCATCCTCCAGCTTGCCGTCATTGGTGTAAATACTCACGCTGCCTTTGCTTAAAACAAAGACATATTTGCCGTTAACGGAACTGGCAAGATCAAGAGGGGCATCGGCTGCCTTGAAGGAATTGCTGATCTCGGAATCAATCTCAGCCTGTGCCGTGAGGCAGATACCCATGGCGCAGATAAATGTTAGAAAAAAAGTTTTTATTCTCATACAACCTCCTGATAGATAAGTGGAAGAGATAGTGGCAAGATATGTTTGGTTGCCGACAATTGTTCTTGATCCGCTGATAATTTTCAACTGTTATTTTGACAGGATTTGAAAAAGGTGATCAAGGCGGGACGCAGGGTTCCTTTATCCGCCTTTCTGCCGGATGATCCTGGCCAGCAAAACCGCCAGGTGGCATGCCCGGTCAGGGAGTCCGGCCTGTCCTAATCCCTGCTGCCATTGCAGCAGGCAGCCACTGCAGGTTGTGACAACATGGGAAGCCGATAGTTCCAGAAATTGCGCCAGAGGGCCGGCTAAAATCTGCTGCGACAGATGGGGATGGGCGATATGGAAAAGTCCGCCCTGACCGCAGCAGTGCGGCCCGCCGGCAAGCTCCAGGGGTGGTGATCCAGTGATATTTTTGAGCAGACGGCGCGGCTGGTCAATGATTTTTTCCGGGCCGAAGCGGAGATGACAGGGATCGTGGTAGAAAATGCCGGCAGTATCCGCCGGCTCTCCAGTCTCTGGGCCGACGGGTGGGGCAAGACCGGCCTCCAGGAAAAAACGGGAAAATTCCCGCACCCTGGCGCTGAAATCCTCTGCCTGTCCGCGCCAGTGCGGGTCATCGGCCAGCAGGACGGGATAGGAGCGCAGGTGGCTGTAGCAGGAGGCGCAGGAGGTGAGGATAGGAAGGGCATTGCCGGCAAAGGCTGCGATGTTTTTTCTGGCCAGGTCCTGGGCCTCCTTTCTACTGCCGGCGGCAAAAGAGGCCAGGCCGCAGCAGGCCTGCTCCCCTGGGATCAGCAAGGGGCTGCCGGTAACCCGGCGGCTGAGAAAATCGGTGGCAGCGCTGATGTCGGGGCTCAGATAGCGGGCCAGGCAGCCGCTGAAGTAGCTGACCGCAGGCTGAACGCCGTTCTGCTGGACGGCAGGCAAGAGAGGCTGAGTATCCTCTGGTGAAAAGTCCTCGGGCAGCAGAGCCAGTTTCAGCCACAGGCCGCTTGTTTCCGGCAGGTAGTGCAGCAATTTTTGTCGGAGGGCGGCAAGACCTGCGAGCAGCCGGGGAGAGGTAAGGGTTTTTCTGGCCACGAGCTTTTCCAGAAACTGGTGCCGGGCAGACAGCGGTAATTGCTCACGGGCGCTGATCAACGGGGAGAGGGTGTCGATTTTCCTGGGGCAGGCATCGAGGCAGGAGCCGCACAGTAGGCAGGCGGAGACGATTTTGCCGAAGACAGCGGAAGCGGGGTTGGTGAGGCGGCTCAACAAATGCAGTCTGCCCCGGGCGGTGAGGGATTCACGGCCGGTTACCTGATAAACCGGGCAGACAGCGGTGCATGCTCCGCATTTGGCGCATTGATCACCTGCTGCCTGCTGTTTATCTGTCTTTTTCACTTCTGCCAGAGCAGATACGCCTTGATGAACGGATCGAGGACGCCATCAAGGACTGCATCCACATTGCCGGTTTCATGATTGGTACGATGATCCTTTATCAGCTGGTAGGGCTGCATGACATAGGACCTGATCTGGCTGCCCCAGGCGATTTCCTTTTTCTCGCCTCCCAGTTCGTCGCGCTGCTCCCGCTGCAATAGCCTTTCCCGCTCATACAGCCGCGATTTGAGCATCTTCATAGCCGTGTCCTTGTTGCGGTGCTGGGAGCGTTCATTCTGGCACTGGACAACAGTGTTGGTCGGCAGATGGGTGATGCGGATGGCTGAGCTGGTCTTGTTGACATGCTGGCCGCCGGCGCCGCTGGCCCGGTAAGTGTCAATGCGCAGGTCCTTTTCGTTGATATCAACCACGATGGTGTCATCAAGTTCGGGGAAGATAAAAACCGAAGCGAAAGAGGTGTGGCGCCTGCCCCCGGCATCAAAGGGGGAAATACGCACCAGGCGGTGAATACCCATTTCCGAACGGAGATAGCCGTAAGCATAGCGTCCCTTGATCATGATGGTGGCGCTTTTCACCCCAGCCTCATCTCCGGGCTGCCAGTCAAGTATTTCCGCAGTAAGGCCTTTATCTTCCGCCCAGCGCATATACATGCGCAGCAGAATGCTGACCCAGTCCTGTGCCTCCGTGCCCCCTGCGCCGGCATGGATGGTGAGCATGGCATTATTCGCATCATGTTCACCGGAAAACATGCATTCCAGTTCAAAGGCGGCAATTCTTTCATCCAGCACTTTGAGGGTCTGCCGTGCCTCCTGCTCGGTTTCCGCGTCCTGTTCACTGACGGCAAGCTCCAGCAGCACCTCGGCGTCTTCCATCAGGTGGTTTAAAGACTCATAACCATCAATGGGCTCCTGTAGCCGGCTGATTGCCTGCTGCACATTTTTAGCCGTTTCCGCATCGTTCCAGAAGGCGGGATGAGTGGTTTTCTGCTCGAGTTCCCGCAATTTTTCTGTCTTGTCGGCTAATTCAAAGATGCTCCTTCAAGGCCATCAGCCTTAATTGAATTTCCTGGAGTTTTTGTTTCAGTTCTGCAGACATATATTTTTTCTTATGAGTAAAGGTGAAAGAGAGATGTATTCCTGTTAAGCAATTCGACATAATAACCCAAAGAAAAAAAAGCGACAACAAAATCTCAGTGAGCAGTGAGGTCTTTCCCTCCATTTGCCTCTTTTCGGACAACCAGCCTTTCGATGGCAAGGTAGAGTTCATTAAGCTGGATGGGCTTGGTGATATAATCGTCCATGCCGCTTTCCAGGCATTTGTTGCGGTAATCTTTCATGGCATGGGCGGTTAAGGCGATAATCGGGATATGGGTGCCGGTCCCGCGTTCCAGAGTCCGTATCCTCCTTGTCGCCTCAAAGCCGTCAATGTCGGGCATCTGCACATCCATGAGGATGATGTCGAATGTGTCTGCGGAAAAGGCTGCCACCGCCTCCTCGCCGTTTGCAACCGTGGTGACGAGCATCCCTTTGCGTTCAAGTATGTCCTTGGCCATCATGCTGTTGATTATTTCGTCTTCGGCCAGCAGCACCCTTATATTACGCAGGGCATCTTTGTTATTGCCGAGCAGCGCCGTGAGTTGGCCGTTTTCAGGCTCATCATGGACTGAATTGATGCCGGACAATCCAAAGCAGGCACTAAACCAGAAGGTTGACCCTTTGCCCGGGGTGCTGGAAACCCCGATGGTCCCGCCCATGAGAGTGGCAAGTTCGGAGGAGATGGAAAGGCCGAGACCGGTGCCGCCGAATCGGCGGATATGGGACTGATCAACCTGGGAAAAGGCCCGGAAGATCAGCTTCTGGTTTTCCGGACTGATGCCGATGCCTGTATCGATAACGCTGAATTTGAGCATGACCTTGCCGTCTTCCGTCATCTTTTCCCTGTTGACGTGTATGGTCACCGAGCCCACATTGGTGAATTTTATGCCGTTGGTTACCAGGTTGATAATGATCTGCACCAGGCGGTTCGGGTCCCCGATCAGCAATGGCGGGACTGTGGAGCTGATCGTGCGCTGTAGGACAAGATTTTTTCCCTGGGCCTTCACGGTGAGGATCTGCAGCACGCTGTCCAGGGTTTCGTGGAGGTTGAAGGGGATGGCAACGAGTTCGAGTTTGCCGGCCTCGATTTTAGAAAAATCCAGGATATCCGTGATAACCGACAGCAGCCGGTCGGATGATGTCTTCACCGCATGGAGATATTTTTTCTGGTTCGGGTCCACGTCGGAGGTGAGCACCAGGTCGGTCAGGCCCATGATGGCGTTCAGCGGGGTGCGGATTTCATGGGACATGTTGGCCAGAAACAGGCTTTTGGCCCGGTCGGACTCTTCCGCCTTGTGGCGGGCTATTTTGGTCTGTCTGAGGGATTCCTGGATGACGTCGGACATGTTGTTGAATGCCCGGGCCAGCTGGCCCATCTCGTCGCTGCTGCTGGTTTCAAGGCGATGATCGTAATTGCCGTCCTGGAAACGTTTGATGCCCTGGATTATGTGGGTTATTTTTCCGGTAAGGCTTGAGGCCATCCAGATGGCGATGAGGATCACCACAAGGATCATGAACAGGGTGGAAAGAGACAGTTTTTGGGCAGTGTCCTCAAGGGCGTCGGCCATGAACTTCTGGTTGGCGGCGTTTTTCGCCAGCAGTTTTCCTTCAAAATTCTTTTCGATGGCGGCGATCTGTGAGGCGGTCTGGGTTGCGGCATTATGGAACTCGTCCACATTGGCGCCGATGGTCACGTAGCCGAATCCCCTGGGGCTGTTTTTGTACATGCCGGTGTAATAGGGTATGGTGGAGGCCGTGGTGAGCTTCCACAGATTGCTCCAGAAGATGACAAAGGAGCCGGAACCGCCGTATTGGGTCAGGGTATGCCAGCCGCTGCACTGGGGAGCGAAGTTGAGAAAGCGTCCGTCAAGCCCCACCATGCCCGCCTTGGTCAGGCTGGCGGCCGGCTTTTTTGCCAGGCGCTGTTCCAGAAAGACCGGAGCGGTTTTCTGAAACTCGCCGAAGGTAAGCCCGCTTTTCTGCCACATGTCGTAAATTTCGCTGGAGAGCCAGGGGACCGCCTCTTCACCGGTAGCAGGATCATAACCCACGATAAAGTAGTCCCGGGGATGGGAGATATTGCGGCCCTTGTAGTCCCACATAAAGGCGTAATTGCCGCTGGCGGCGTCGGAAATGGGCGAGTAGCGTTCTTCGGTGGGGACGATATGATCGGTGAATTCCATGATATGGGTGTGATCAAGGGCCAGGGTCACATAACCGATGATCCGTCCTGCTTTGGTCACCGGCGAGGCCCAGCGGATGATTCCCTGGAATCGTTTGCCCTCCGGGTTTTCCTTGCCCGCGTATGCGGCTTTTTCCGGTTCAAAGGGAATGCCCATCTCCTCGCAGCGTTTTTTGGTGTAAGGGCCGATCAGGGGAGAGGGAAGGTAGGGGCCGATCACCTCGGAGACATAAATTTCTCCGGGTTTCAGTTTTTTCAGCTCGGAGAAATAGGTCTCCGCTCTGCACCAGGTGTTTTCTCTGCAGGAAACGTCCCCTAATGTCTGCGGGAGCAAATCCGTGGTGGTTACCTTTACCTTTTCTTTGCCTGCGAGATCGATGAAGGTCATTTCCAGGTAGAGGGGTTTTTCCACCGTGATGCCTTGTGCCTCGGGCGGGCGGTAGTGGAAATCTTTTTCATTATCCGGATTCCGGGCGGTGACCGGCAGGGAATCGTCATGTTCCTGAGGGGGGACCCAGCTTGCGCCGTCAGGACTGAGCTGCCAGGGAGCGTGGAAAACCGTGGGATGTCTGCGCGGGGTAAGAAAATTCTGATAGTTTTCTGCGGAGGGGGAAAGGTTTGCTGCCGTAAGAATATCTTCATCCCGTTCATACAGGAAAGAGGCTACATCCCGGGCCGTATCCGTGGTCAATCTTTCGATGCTCTCCCGTGATTTTTCATCGAGGGCGATGATCGAATTCGCGGTGGCCAGCCCACCGATCTGGCCGACAATATCCTTGGTGTCCTTTGCCATCTGGGCTGACTGGCTGCTGACCGAGATGCCGAGTTTGTTCACCTCGTTCATGGCCAGCCAGGCCAGCAGGATCAGGGGAATGACCTTGATGAAAATAAAGATCGTTATGAGCTTGCCGCGAATTCCTAGGCGCATTGGTTTCTCTTTGCTGAGTTCAGTAATATAACATACTGAATATATGGAGATAATTCAATTTATTTTCGGATTTTGTTGCTGTTTTAAAAATGATATTCTTATTATCCTGATCCAGAATGCCACAGGAATCAAGAAAATAAGACAGGCAATGGGGAAGAGATAGCCGAATCGAGTAAATACGGTATGTTGCGCAAAGAGAACAGGACTTCCGTTAATCGAACATGTGGTGAAAAGAGGAGTTGCCTGGCTGATGCGGCCGGCAGGGTCAACGAAACAGCTGATACCCGTGTTGGCGGCGCGGGCCAGGCTGCGGCGGTTTTCCACGGCGCGGAACACCGCCATGGCCATGTGCTGGATGGAGGCGCAGGATCTGCCGAACCAGGCGTCATTGGTGATGTTGATGAGCAGATTCGCCCCGTTTGCCACCTCTTGGCGGGCCAGAGTCGGGAAAATGGATTCAAAGCAGATGAGAACCCCCAGTTGCGCCTTGCCGGCGGCCAGCGGCCGGGCACTATTACCCGCTGAGAAGTTGCCGATCGATTCCACCACCGGACCCGGCAGGGGCAGGATGTCGCTGAAGGGGATATATTCGCCGAAGGGAACCAGGTGCTGTTTGAAGTAGAGGGTCTGACTGCCGTCGGGGCGGGCGAGCAGGGCGCTGTTGTAAAGGTCGTAATCCTTTTCCTTTTCCACAAAGTAAGGGGCGCCGGAAAGGAGTAAGTAGTGGTGACTGTATACGGTGCGGGCAAGCACCTGGGGGAAGAGCGGACTGGTGGGGGGAAAAAAGGGCATGGCTGTTTCCGGCCAGATGACCAGCGCGGGCTGCTGCTGCAAAGCCGCTTTGCTGCTCAGCTCAATATAGGTTTCCATGGCCTCCCGCTGTTTTTCCGCCACCCATTTCTGGTCCTGTTCGATATTGCCCTGGATCACTGCCACCGGGTATCCGGGGGCGGATGCCAGGTCGCGGGAAATCACCTTGAGCTGCACTGCGGAATAGGCCAGGGCCGCAGCAATGAGCAAAAGACCGGTGGTGGTCTGCAGGCGGGTCGGCAGCGGCCGCCAGGCCGCGTCTTTTTTGCGCCAGCGTGCAGAGAGAGTGAACAACAGGCAGTTGGCCATGACAATCAGGAAGGTGATGCCGTGATGGCCGGCCAGATCGGCTACCTGGATGAGCAGCGGGGTGTTGAACTGGGAGTAGCCCAGATCCTGCCAGGGAAACCCGGAGAAAAGCAGGCCGCGGATAAAATCAAGGGCCACCCAGAGCAGGGGGGCGCTCCATAACGGCGCCACGGCCTGCATGCTCCAGCTGCAGGCTGCGCAGAAAAAGGCAAGATAGAGGCTCATGTAGGCGCTGAGCAGCAGCAGGGCGAGACCGCACAGCCACCAGGGAAGATGGCCGTATGTGCCCAGGGAGATGACCACCCAGTAGATCAGCAGCAGGTAATAAACCAGCCCGCTGACAAAGCCCAGCAGGGCGGCCTTTTTCGGGGTGACCATGGCGCAGCCGGTGAGCAGCGGCACCAGGGCGAACCAGGCGCAGAAGGACAGTCCCGGTCCCGGGGACGACAGCCAGAGAAGCAGGGAGCTGAGTAAAAAGAGCAGGGGAATAGGCATGGGATTTAGATTAAGTCCCCTGACGCAGAAAGGAGAATGGGCGGCAACAGCGCTCTGCGTCTGCATTCTCCTTTATCCGTCATGTACTTTCCCGGCTGATCCTGACGCTTTTGACCCGCCGCTTGCTGGCAGTAAGCACGGTAAAGGTGAGAGGTCCGAAGTTGGCTTTTTCGCCGGTTTCGGGGATTTTGCCCAACTGGTTGATGATGAATCCGCCAACGGATTCGTATATCCCTTCGGGAAACTCCATATTGAAAAAGGATTCGATTTTTTCTATATCGACCTTGGCCGAGGTGATGACGGTGTTGTCATCAACGACCTGCCACTCATCAACCTGCATGTCCGTCTCATCGGCGATTTCTCCGACGATTTCTTCCAGGATATCCTCCATGGTTACCAGGCCGCGGATGCTGCCGAATTCATCGGTGACAATGGCCATATGTTTTTTCTGGGACTGGAACTCCAGGAGCAGGGAAACGATCTTGTCATTTTCCCTGACAAAGAAAGGGGGATTGAGCAGTTCCTGCAGGGGGGGCAGTTCCGTATCCGGGGAACAGGTGAGCAGCTGTTTGGCATGGAGAAATCCGACGATGTTGTCCGGGCTGCCGTCGTAAATGGGAATACGGCTGTACCCCTTGCTGGTGATCAACTGGATGACATCAGAGGGAGTGGCGGCAAGGGAGGCGCTGATAATTTCGGTTGCCGGCGTCATGACCTCCCTGATCAGGGTATCGCGGAATTCAAGGATGCTGCTGATCATCTGGACTTCATGGCTTGAGATGAGACCCTGCTCTTCCCCTTCATCAATAAGCTCCTGGATTTCCTGTTCCAGGTCTTCAGGGGTATCGGGTTGCGGGGAGAGCCTTGAAAATTGCAGGAGGCGGCGGAGAAAGGAATGATTCGGTTCCGAAGGAGGCTGTTCTTTGTCCATTGTGGTAATTAATAGCTTTTTCGTGTGGCTGTAAAGCTGTTGGTCAGACGGAAAAAATTCATTGTTATCCTATGGTTGGCTACTGAAAAGGGCCTTTGCAGCCAAGAAAAAAAATTGACTGGTTGTTGGGAAATCGTTATAAGCATCTTGCTTTAAAAAAGGATAAGATTTAAAAAAACAATATTAACCAAAAAAATTGCATTGATCAAACAATGAATTCATTTCCTTTAATTCAAGTCTTTTGCTAAAGTCAAATTTTTTCGTATACTGCAAAAAATGAAGGCTTTGGATTAATACCCCTAGCGGGTGTTTATACCCCTTGTGGGTAAAAAGTCCAGGCACGGAATTTCCGTGACGATCAATCAGGAACTTATCATGCACTGTGCGGCTGTCGAGAGGGTTTTTGTCCTTAAAGGGCATGAATACCCAAGGCGCTAAATCCGAGACAGTCAAAAATATTCATATTTAAATTACGGCTTTGCCGATTCAGGTTTTAGGGTTTGAAAGAAAAAGTACTCATAGCGAACAGGGGAGAAATTGCCATCAGGATTGCCAGGGCCTGTGAAGATCTGGGTCTTGATTTTGTCATGATCTATACTGAGGCGGACAAGGACTCCGAGCATGTTTATCAGTTCCTGCAGAACCAGGGAGCTGAAAAACGGGCCTGGAAAGTGGCAAGTTACACTGATCCCAATGATATCATTTCCGTTGCCGACCATACCAATTGCACCGCCATTCATCCGGGGTATGGTTTTTTCTCGGAGGATTTCCGTTTTGCCAGGCGGGTGACCATCCGTGAAAGGCCGATCACCTTTATCGGTCCGAAATGGGAGGTGATCCGGGATCTGGGCGACAAGATCAACACCAAGCGTGTTGCCAACAAACTCGGCATTCCGACCATCCCGGGCACCGACGGGCCGATTTATAACGAGATGGAGGCCGAGGACATTGCCGAACAGCTCCTGGAAGAGCAGCGGGCCCAGAAAATCAAGGATCCCTCCATCCTGGTCAAGGCCGCGGCCGGCGGCGGCGGCATGGGTATTGAGGAGGTCAAACGGATAGATGAATTCCGCCGGACATACCGTCAGGTGCAGAATTATGCCAAACGCCAGTTCGGCGATGCCGGGGTGCTGATCGAGCAGTGTCTGCGCGATTACAATCACCTTGAGGTGCAGCTGCTCTGCAGCAGGCATGGGGAAAGAGTCCATTTCAGCACAAGAAACTGCACCATTCAAAGCACGGGCAGGCAGAAGCGGCTTGAGGCGGCGCCTGGATTTGATGAAACCTGCTTTTCCTATGAATTTAACGCCAAAGATGTACTTGACAAAATAGTGCAATATTCGTTAAAGCTTGCGGCCCATGTGCGTTATGACAATATCGGCACCTGGGAATGGATCGTCAGCAGATCGGGCAAGCCCTATCTGCTTGAGGTCAATACGCGCATCCAGGTGGAAAATGACGTTTCCGCGCGCATCAGCTTCATCAATAATAAACAGCCGAACCTGATCCGGGAGCAGATCCGGCTGGCCCTGGGAGACAGAATCGGCTATAGTCAGAAAAAAATAAATTTCACGGGGGCCAGCATTGAATTCAGGATTGTTGCGGAGGACCCGCGCCGCGGCTTTGCCCCCTGGATCGGCACAATTTCCCGCTTTGACTTTCCAAAATGTGAGTGGGCAGCTGTTTACACCCATGTTCCCTTTGATCGTTCCTATGTGATTCCCAGTGATTATGACCCGAACCTGGCTTTGGCCATTGTATGGGGAAATTCCATTAGCGAGGCTAAAGAACGGGGCCGTCAATTTTTAAATGAAGTGATCATTGAAGGAACAAACGGGGCAGGTGATCCTATTATGACCAATATCGCCTATCTTAAAGATAATATAGATAATTTGTTGACATTTTAAATGGAAGATTTACGAAAAAGACTTCTGAAGAGCACGGAACGCATCTCGTACCTGAGCCAGATCCGGGACGGGATGGATTGGGGCAACCTGGCCGGGCTGCAGGAGAAACTGGATACTGTCAGGAATTCGTTTTACGATGTTCCTGAAGAAGAACTTGAAAAGCAGGTCTGTACCCTGGAGGAGGGACTTTCCTTTCTCGAGCAGCGCTGCGAGGAAAATCTCACCCCCATGGAGAGGGTGCGAATCGTCCGCAGTCCCTTGCGTTTTTCCCTGCAGGATATTCTGGAAAACGTCTATGAGGATTTCAGCGAACTCGGCGGTCAGGACGAGGCCAGTATCGATCCCTCCATGGTTGCCGCCAAGGCCACCATTGTCCGGCGGGTGAAAAACAAAAATATCACCCAGCAGGTGATGGTCATCGGCCAGGAAAAGGGACATGGCGAGGAATACCGCAACGGCGGTTGCTGTAAGCCCTGGGGTAATGAAAAGGCTTTGCGTTTCATGCAGGTGGCCCAGACCGAGGGCATTCCCATCCACTCCTATATCTTTACCCCCGGCTCTTTTCCTGTGGAAGATTATCCAGGCGCGGCCCAGCAGATCGCCAGAAACATTTATGCCATGGCCAAGTTGCGGGTGCCGTTTATTTCCATTATTTCCGAAGGTGGATCCGGCGGCGCGGAGGCCATTGGTCTGGCGGATTTCCGTATGATGTTTTCCCACGGCTATTATTCGGTCATCTCGCCGGAAGGCGCCGGCGCCATCGAGGGAAAAATCCAGGAAGGTGAAAAAATACCGAAGCAGCTACTGGAGGATTGTGCCAAGTGGCTGCGCATTACCGCTAGTGATAATCTCAAACTCGGCACCATCGACCGGGTGGTTGATGAACCGCTGCTTGGCGCCAAACGGGATGATTTTGCCTTTTTCAAAAGGGTGAAGTTCGAGATGATCCGGGCAACGGATGAGGTGGTATTAAAGACAAAAAGCCTCAGAGCCTTCAGGGCCTATGAGCTGAAACTCAAGAAAAATGAGGTCGTTAATTCGGAAGACCACCTGATCGAAATCTCCTGGGATCTCAATAATGATGAAATCAAGCGTCTCCTGCAGCTGCGCTACAGAAAATACCGGGAGATGGCCCTGGGCGGGTTCTCCGGCAAGCCTACCGCCTTTTCATCTTTCTGCCAGCGGATGAAAGAGAAATCAAGCAAGGTCTATTATACCTTCCGCTATGATGTCCTGCGCAGCCAGCATAAACAGGTGAAGCAGGTCATCAAGGACGTTTCCGGCGAGGGTTCCGTGCTGCTCAAGCAGGTTTCCGCTCCCATCGCCGCGGCTTATGACTTTATTTCCTCCAAACAGGACGGCAGGCAGGCCAAACCATCGGTAAGCAACCAGCAGGCCATGGCCACCGAGTTCGGCGACACCTACACCAGCCCCCTGGCCAATGAGGACCGTACCGTCAGCTGTCCCAATGCGGCAAAGTATGGTTGCAAGGATCTCTGGGTACCTGATTTGTATGGTGAATTCTGTGGCGTTTGCGAAACATGCGGCCACCATTTTCCCCTGGAATATGAGTGGTATCTGAAGCATCTCTTTGACCGTGACACGATCAAGGAGTTCAACGGCGAAATAGCCTCGGGCAATCCGCTGTCCGTGACGGGTTTTGAAAAACGGCTGGAAGCGGCCAAGGCCAAAACCGGCAGGCGTAGCGCCATCATTACCTTCGAGGCCAGGGTTGTCGGGGTGGATCTGGTGGTGGCCATGCTTTACAGCGATTTCCGCAACGGCACCGTGGGTTCCGCCGAGGGGGAGAAGTTCGTGCAGGCCTGCGAGCTGGCGAAACTCAAACGCCGGCCGCTGCTCGCCTATGTGCATACCACCGGCGGTATCCGCATCCAGGAAGGCACTCTGGGCGTGGTGCAGATGCCTAAATGCACCATGGCTGTGCGGCAATATGTGGATTCAGGCGGGCTGTATATTGTGGTGTATGACAACAATTCCTATGCCGGACCAGTGGCAAGTTTCCTGGGTTGTTCCCACTATCAGTTTGCCATCCGTTCCAGTCGGGTCGGTTTTGCCGGCCCCAAGGTCATCAGGGACACCACAGGCGAGGATATCCCTCCAGGCTATCACAGCGCCAAGAATGCCTTGAAAAGAGGCCATATTCAGGGCATCTGGGACAGAAGGGAATTCCGCCGCAATCTGCACAAGGCCCTGCTGACCATGGGCGGCAGGAATTTATATTATAGATAGTCTGACTGGTTCTGCTGGTCTTATTGGTCTTACTGGTCAAAAACAGGACAGATCAGACTAACAAGACCAGCCGACCAATCGGACTAATCGGACCAGTAAGACCAGTAGGACTAATAAGACTAACAAAATGCACGACGACGACATAGATTACGAACATATCCTCCGCGAATACCGCTCAGACCCGTACGGCTATGTGGATATTTTCTCATCCCATACCGGGCAGATCCGTTTGCATGTGCGGCTTGACGACAAGGTGGAGGGAACCACGGGCAAGTGGCATCATATACCCGGCACGCAGCTCTTCACCCTCCGCCGGGAACGGAACAACAAGTCGATACATTCCACCTCAAACGGTGTGGTCTCCTTTATCCGTGACGACCTGGAAGGCCAGTTTGTCGAAGCAGCCGAGAAAATCATCACCATCAAGCATCCCTTGAAGAAGCGGGAAATCATCGAACAGATCCTGCGCCAGGTCCTGCTGCCCTTCCAGGCGCCGGAACGGGCCAAATATTTCTTCTCCATGGAGATTCAGGCCCGCATCGAAAAGTTCGGGCAGCGGTCGGTGTCCATCAAACCGGGGGATGAGCTGTTCACCATGTCGCTTATGAAACGGGACACCCCGGTTTATTACCAGGGAGCGCCCGGCATTATCCATTCCGTCTATTTCCAGCCGGGCATTTCCGTTGATCAGGGCGAACCGCTGATCGGCATCTGTCCGCCTGACAAGCTGCCGGTGATTGAAAAAATCATAACCCGCGTCAAAGCTGAATGGGAATAAATCCGTTTCCGCATCCCGCTGCTGTCCAACATTATATAAGCACCCACGAGATCGAACGCCGAAGCCGTCTGTTGCCCGAAAACCGGGTGCAGACGGTTTTTCGTTATGGGGCCATTGCCGGCTCCCGCATTCACACCTATACCAGTCTGGAGCGGGGCATGGATGAGGCCCGGCAGCTCATTGATGAGCATGAGCGCCAGGCCCGCTCCTTTCCCAGCGGCCTGGTTATCCTGGCCGAGGAACTGACCGGCGGTAAAGGCCGGTTCCGACGTTACTGGCATGCCCCGGTGGGGGGGATCTGGCTGACCATGGTCTTTGTCAATAACCTGCTGCCGGAGATAAGCCGCCTGCTGCCCCTGGCCGCAGGGGTTGCCTGCTGTGAAACAGTGCGCCAGTTCGGCGTGCCGGCCCAGGTCAAATGGGTCAACGATGTGCATGTCCGGGGCCGCAAGGTGGCCGGTATTCTCATGGAAACCCTGTATGGCAGCCAATCCGGCGAGGAGTATATCCTCATCGGCGCAGGACTCAATGTCAACAATACCAGCTTTCCGCCGGAACTCGACAACCTGGCCGCTTCCATGGCCGGCCTCTGCGGCCACAGCCTTGATCTGGATCTGGTGGCCACGGATCTGCTGGCCAAGTTCTGCTGGAATTTCGGGCTGCTCTATCTGCAGGAAGAACTGCAGCTGGCAGAGCCGGACAATGTGCTGCCGGAGAGTGAACAATTTTTGTTAAACAGGTGGCGTGAGCTCAGTGACTCCTTCGGACGGCGGGTGATGTTTGGCTATGACGTGCAGCAGAATCCCCAGTATGAGGCGGAGGTGCTCGGCGTAGAAGAAGACGGTGGCCTGCGACTCAGACATCTGGAGGATAATGTGGTGGTCACCGAGTATGGGGGGGAGATTGT
>JAHIVT010000142.1 GCA_018816555.1 Pseudomonadota bacterium | reverse complement strand
TTTTCTTTGGTATCAAGCAGTATTGTGTATGGGCTTTTTCTTGGGATATCGCACCTCCTTTGTTTTTAGGAAGTACGTTATCACGCTAAAAGTCAAACTGTCAACAGTAATACGTCATCGTATTTATGAATACAAGTACTAAGATAGAAGTCAGCACCGACAGTGGCGTGCTTATAAGATTTACCGTCAGCATTGGAATGACAGTTGTTGATAATAAAGATGCTTTGCATGATGATATTATTAAAAAAGCAGACAAAGCTCTTTATTTAGCCAAAAACCAAGGCCGTAATAAGGTTGTCATACTGTAAGATTTTCGACTTTAGTCCAGCAATTCTCCGAAATCATATAACTATCTTATTTTATTACAAATTCAAAATATACCTTCAATTGGGCGGGGGCAGATCTTGAAACAGGAATTTCAAGGACTACTTCCCGGAAAACTTATATTTCAAGATCCAACGCTGTGCTTACAATGTTGATTTGCCTCCCCAAAGAACCAGGCTGAGCCATAATAAAAGAAACTGATTTATTTTATTTCAAACCGGGCCAATATACAGAATTTACATGCCGGTGGAAACCGTGTTTCCAGGGAGCTGGTTATGAATGAAATAGAAGCCTTACGGTGGGAGTTGGAAAGGTATCGCGCGGTTCTTTCCCAACAGGTTGACAGGCTGTACAATGCATTGGAAGAGCTTCAGCGAACCACTCTGCTCCTTGTCGGCCTGGATGCCGACCCAGATAAAAAAATCGACGAATGGCTGCAACTTGCGGGGTTTACCGTAGACGAAGACGGTTTTTTCCAAAGTCAACCCTTGCTGTCGGCCTTCAGACAGGGCACCGCGCCACAGGATGCCGTCAGCATTTCCTGGGGCAAGCACCTGAAGACAGATCCGACGGTGCGACGGCAGATGTACCGCCATCGCCATATCGGCAGCCATCTGAAACATATCCACGACCGCCTCGGGGATGTCGGCTGGATCTATTACCAGGATGCCTCCAACAGCTCCCTGCAATACCCGTTCATCGACCAACGCCTTGCGATTTCCGCTGATTTCGATTGGACGACCTATCACACCTTTCTTTCCGTCTGCCCCCAAAACAATCCGCAACGGCAAATCCGCTGGACGCCACCCACTGTGGATTATGCAGGTGAAGGGGGTGATCCTTTCCGTTTCCATTCCGGTCTGGCGCGACGAGGCCTTTCTTGGCCTGTGGAGCATCGATCTGCCTATCCGCTATCTTTATCGGGATTTTACCTGTGCAAAATCCTTTCCCCAGCAAACCCAGTTCATCGTGGATAAAAAGGGGATGCTGGTGCTGCATGAAAAACTACAGGCTGAAATCGATCAGGCACAGGGGCGCCTTTTTCTGCATCCCCTGGCTGAAATCGGCGGACAGTGGCAGCATCTCGATCCGGAGGCGATCATCACAAAGGAAGCAGGCGTGCTGAAGGTAACGGATGCCGCCGGCATGGAGTGGGTATATTGTCATTGTCATGTACCCGGCGTTGACTGGCTCCTCTTTTCCGGTCTTCCGAAGGCGGCGATGGAAGAAGCAGCCACCAAACGGCTGCAGCAGGCCTTCCGGCAGATCTCCGACGGAAATTTCTCCCACCGCATCCAGACTACGCCGACCAATACCCTGTCTACGCTGGTTGATGAGTTCAACAAAATGAGCGCCCGTCTCAGTCTGGCGGAAAAGCATCGGCAGGAGATGGAAAGTCAGCTGCGCCAAGCTCAGAAGATGGAGGCCGTGGGCAGACTGGCAGGCGGCGTGGCCCACGACTTCAACAACATGATCGGCGTGATCCTGGGCTATACGGAGATGGCCCTTGAAAGAGTAGCGAGCAACGATCCTTTATATAATGATCTTCTGGAGGTCATTCATGCAGGCAAGCGGTCCAAGGAACTTACCCGCCAATTGTTAGCCTTTGCCCGCCGCCAACCCATCGCTCCCAAGGTTCTGGAGATCAATAATACCGTGCAGAGTATGCTCAAGATGCTCCACCCCCTGATCGGAGAGGATATTGATCTCGTTTGGTGTCCGGGCGAACAGGTCTGGCCGATTCGAATCGATCCCTCCCAAATCGATCAGATTCTGGCTAATCTCTGCGTCAATGCCAGAGACGCGATCAGCGGTGTGGGGAAAATCATCATCGAGACCGCAAACTTTGTAATTGACGACGCCTATTGTTCTCTGCATCAGGGATTCGTTCCCGGCGAATTTGCCCGACTAACGGTGAGCGACGACGGTGCAGGTATGGATGCAACGATTCTCAACAATATTTTCGAACCATTTTTCAGCACCAAGACCGTCGGTCATGGTACCGGGCTCGGTCTGGCAACCATCTATGGCATCGTTAAACAAAATAATGGGTTTATCAACGTGTATAGCGAACCGGGGCACGGCGCCACATTCAAGATCTACCTGCCCCGGGCAACCGGACAGTCCATAGAGATTCTTGCCAAAAGCACAGTGGCAACATCCCTTGGCAATAACGAAACCCTGCTGCTGGTGGAAGACGAAGTAGCTATACTCAAGCTGGCGGAAAGAGTGCTCAAGGGTCTCGGCTATCGGGTTATGGCCGCGAATTCACCCCTGGAGGCCCTCGCCATGGCCGAGAACAGCCCGGCGACAATCGATCTGCTGATCACCGACGTGATCATGCCGGAATTGAACGGGCGGGATCTGGCAATTCGGCTGCAGAAAATTTACCCCGGACTCAAAGTGCTGTTCATGTCCGGTTATACCTCAAACGTTATCGTTCACAGGGGGGTTCTGGACAAGGACGTCTTCCTGCTGCAGAAACCTTTTTCTAAAAACGAGCTCGCCGACAAAATCAGGGAAGTGCTGACCACGGCGCCTGATCCCACGGGATGACGACCTGCCCCCAACACTATGGGCTTCAGACAAGAAGTATCGCATGGATACCTCAACCACAATTGATAGAGAGACATCTCGTAGAGCTTTGGAAAGGAAAGCTGGGCGACTAACCGGCTGCAACTTTTCGCATTATCAAGGCAATATCATGGATAGTCAGGTTGTTCAAAGTGGTTAAAGACATCAGATAAAACCTTTCACTTTAAGTACTCAAACCGGTAACAGGACAGAATCCAAGATGGTGGCTTAACTCATTGAAATTACGTCATGACCTCAGGAGTTCTGAAATTACAGTAAAACGATAAAGGGGCAACCTGACAGCGAGAAGCACGGCAGCCTTGACGGGCAAGGCTCGGTGGCGCTGCAGGTTACCCCTGTCGCTCTATCACCCGATAGATTTATTGATTCCTTCGTGTCCGAAGCATCCAGTTATGATTGACGTGCAAACGCGGTCGGCCAAGTCCTGCCCCCTGAGGGACTTCGACGTGGGACATAGCCTTTTCTCCACCGAGTTTCAAGGTGAGGCCTGCACCGACAACCAAAGCTGTACCGGCAATCATAAAAGACATATTATAGCTGCCTGTACTGGCCTGGATCATCTGTGAAACCCGCCCCATGACAAAACCGCCCATACCCCAGGCGGTAAAAAGGATGCCGTAGTTGGTGCCGAAGTTTTTCAAGCCCCAGAGGTCCTTGGCAAAGGATGGGAAAAGAGCCAGGTTGGTGCCGTAGTTAAATCCGATGAAAGCGGCAAGCAGGACCAGCACCACGGCACTGGTGGAAGCCGAACCCACAACAGGGATTGCGGCAAACATGAGCAGGGCCTGGAAAAGAAGCATAATAATCAGGGTCTTGCTGCGTCCGATTCGGTCTGAAAGCATACCCGCCACAATACGACCCGCGGCATTACCAACGGCAACCAGGGCCACAGCGACAAAGGCCATCTCCCCCAGGCTCTTTTTAGCCATCCCGGCGACACTGCCGATTACCATGAGGCCGGCGCCCGCACCGATAAAATAGATGAGCCACAACAGGTAGAAGTCAACGGATTTCATCATCCGGGAGGGAGTGACATCAGCGCAGTGAGTTGCCGCCTGGGCAGCTGTATCCTTTTTGGGCGCTGCCTTGGCAACCGAATAACCCTGGGGCGGATTAACCAGAAGATTGGCAAAAACGCAAACCACCACGGCGAAAGCAATGCCAAAAATAAGCATGGAGGTCTGCAGCCCCCAGCCCTTTAACAGATACTGGGCAAGGGGAGCTATGTAAACGGAGGCCAGCCCGAAACCGGAAACAACGATACCAGCCACCAGGCCGGTCTTGGCCGGAGGAAACCATTTCAGGGCCGGAGGAGTAGCGGAAGAGTAGCCGAAACCCAGTCCTGCGCCCACCAGAACACCGAATCCGAGAACCCATCCCCAGTAGCTTGTGGTCTGGGAGATCATGATAAAACCGATTCCCACCAGCAGGCCGCCGATCATGGCAGTAAAGCGTGGCCCGATACGATCCTGGCATTTTCCCGCCACAATCATGGTAAAAGCAAAAACCAGGCAGCAGACGGCGTAGGGATCATTGATCGAGGCAAGATCCCATTGAAACAATCCGGCACCACTCTCGATGGAGGCCCGGATCTCTCCTTTAAAAATGGACCAGGTATACAGAATACCAAGCGCCAGATTGATTGCTGTACCTGCCAGTACGACCGTCCATCCCTTATTCTTCATTTGCTCGCTCATTTTACTCCCTTGTCTGCTTAATTTATCCTTTTAATCCGCATTCATGGCAAATTTGCGTTATATAGAGCAAGGCCCATACCAGCAGCGCCACTCTGGCAGACAAAAAAGGAAATATCTTTTTATTTCAAAGCGTTAGCTGCAAAATATCATCTATATGAAAGAGTTGCGCGGCAAAGAGGATTTGCAGCGCTGCAAATAAAATCAAGGGAATTAACACTGTTTGAGCCGAAGGTTGGAAAGGACGCTCTTGATCAAAAAGAGAACAATGGGATAATATACTGAAATTAAGAGATTTTTTGATCTTTTTTGCACAGATGCGAAAAAACCGAGCGGATTTTTCGCATCTGTGCAAAAAACTAAAAACGTAAACTCGCCTATGAGCGGAGCGCGTATTTTTTTATTTTACGATAAAAGGTAGCCAAATTGACCCCGGCATTCTTTGCCGCGGTTTCCACATTGCCGGCACTCTGCTGGAGGAGGTTGGCAAAATAGCCCTGTTCAAAGCGGGCAAGGGCAACGGAATAATCAGCATCAGCTTTCGGGAGGCTCTCTTGCCGTTCCTCAATCTTCAGAAGCCTCCTGATCACGTCAGCACCCAGCATGTCGCCGCTCTCGATGGCAAGCCCGGCATCTATCACGTTGCGCAACTCTCTGATATTACCGGGCCAGTCATACTGCAGCAGTATTTCCATGGTCTCCGGCGAAATACCCCGTACCTTTGAAGCAAAACGCTCGTTTTGTTCCTCCAGAAAATGATGGGCCAACAGAGGGATATCCGTTCGCCGTAGCCGCAGGGCAGGCAGGTGCAGATTAACCATGGCCAGCCGGAAATAGAGGTCTTCGCGAAACCGGCCCTGCTCCATCTGCTCTTTTAAATCTGCGTTGGTTGCCGAGAGAATACGCACGTCAACCCTGGTTGGTTGGCTCTCCCCCACCCGGTAGAATTCCCTTTCCTGGAGAAATCTGAGCAAGGTCTTCTGGACCTGCATGGGCAGGTTGCCCACCTCATCAAGCAGTAAGGTGCCCTGATCAGCAGTCTCCAAAAGGCCTTTTTTATCCTGACCGGCCCCGGTAAAGGCCCCTTTGCGGTGTCCGAAAAGCTCACTTTCCAAAAGGGTTTCCGGCAGAGCCCCGCAGTTGATGGCCACAAAGCGCTGGCCTTGGCGGCCCGAATGCTCGTGGATGGCACGAGCCACCAATTCTTTTCCGGTGCCGGATTCACCGGATATGAGCACGGAAATATCCCGCTGGGCAAGCTTATGTGCCGTATCAAGGACGGCACGAAATTCCTTGTCCTGGCCTATGATGTCAGGGAACTGCCCCTGGGCAAGCTCTTGTCTGAGCTCTTTGTTCTCCTCGATGAGAGCGCTCTGTTTTAAGGCATTCGCCACCCGGTGTAACAGCTCATCAGGCTCAAAGGGTTTGATCAGCATGTCAAAAGCACCGTCCCTCAAGGCCCGGATTGACATATCAACCGTGGCATGGGCTGTCATCATGAGTACCGGAACAGCGGCATCCTTTGCCTTGATAGCGCGCAGGACCCCCAAACCATCAAGCACCGGCATCTTCACGTCCGTTATTACCAGGTCAGCACTGTCCGGTTGGAACTGTTCCACCGCCCGGGCGGAATTTGTCTCAATACGGACCTGATATCCGTTATCCGTGAGAACAAGATCGAGCATGCGGCAAAAGGCTTGCTCATCGTCAATGACCAGGATACGCCTGTCTTTTTTCACTTAGAATTCCCTATAACTATGCGGCAGGGTGATAATGACCTTGGTCCCCTTGCCCACCCTGCTTTCAATTGTAATGCTGCCGTGATGGGCCTCGATGATCTGCCTGCTGATGGCAAGGCCCAGTCCGGTGCCTCTCGGCTTGGTGGTAAAAAACGGTTCAAATACTTGGGGAAGATCAGCCTCATTGATACCGGGTCCTGAGTCCTCACAGACTATCCGCACCTGATCACCCGCAACCAAAGCCGTACTGAGTTTCACCCTGCCGGTTTCTCCCGTGGCCTTGCCGGCATTCATCAGCAGGTTGATCACCACCTGCCGGATCTGATCGGCATCCACCATAACATATGGCAGATCAGGGGCAAAATCTCTTTCCACCGCCACATTCCGCAACTCCTGATGACCGGCAATGAGCCCCACTATCTGGCCCAGCAATTCATTGAGATCGGTTTGCCGGGGGTCAGGCAACGGAGTGCGGGTATAGCTTAAAAGATTGTTGACAATCTTCATGCAACGCCTGTTCTCCTGCTTTATCTCCCTGACAATCTTGTGATTCGGATCCAGTTCGTCTATTTTGCCCTCAAGATAACCGACATACCCCTGAATGACCCCAAGAGGATTATTGATCTCATGGGCCACGGAAGAAGAAAGCACCCCAAGGGAGGCAATTCTTCCCTGTTGAGCCAGATTGCTCTCAATCTCCTTATTCTCCTTTAACTTCTCGCTCATGGCATTAAAGGTTTCCGCAAGTTCGGCCAGTTCATCATTACCCTGCACCCGCACCCTTTTATCCATCCGTCCTTTTTTTATCTGACGCATGACGGAAATCATTTCATAGATGGGGGCGGTAAACACCTTTGCCGCAAAATAGCCAAAAAAACTTGCGCCAAGGCCGACAAGCAGAACAAGCAACCCCACGCTCCAGAAGATTTTATGCTTTATGAGATTGGCCGGTCCGTAAAACTCATCTTCATAGGAGCCAACTGCAACTATCCACCCCCAAGGCTCGAAATAGCTGTAGCGGACAATCTTCATCCGAGCCGACTTCTCCCCCTCATTGCGCCAGGGATAACGAATCCAGCCCTGCTTTTTCGTACACATTTCACGGATAAAATAACGACCGTCTTCATCACGGGTGTCATAAATATTGTCTCCCTCGCGAAAGGGATGGATCTTCAAATTTCCTTTGATGTCCATGACATAGATGTAACCGGCATCTCCCACCCGTTTGGCCTTGATCTGCTCCTTGAGCTCCGCAAATGCCTCATTTTCAAAGGCAAGGTCCTCGTAAGTCTCGTCAAGATAACTGCCCACGCCAATGATCCAGTCCCATTCCGGGAAATAACGATAGGCCACGATTTTCTGGCGTTCATGCTCATCGCCGAGCACCGGATTGCGCCAGGGATAGGTGATATAGAGTATTTCTCCAGGCTGAGCGGCCGGCGCCTGTCGGCACATCTCTCGGATAAAGTAACGGCCCCGCTCATCCCTGGCATCCATGATATTGGTACCCTCCGCGGCCTTGTGCACCACAAGATCTCCCGCAGTGGTCATGGCATAGATGTAACCGGTTTCCCCCACCCGCACATCTTTCAGGGAGCGATTGGCCCTGGCCTTGGCCTCCTGAAGAGTGAGTCCGGATGCGGCGTGCTGCTGTTCCAGGGACGCAACCAGATCATAGGCAAGATTGACCAGGGTGGCCAGGTTGTTGCGCACGGTGGCCAGTTTGTCCTGCTTATAGACCTGATATTGCTGATAATGGCCCTGCAGGAGATCAAGGCTGAAGCTGGTCATATGGTCCAGATCATCCTTGCTCGTTTTCGTGATGCCGAGATAGGCCTGCTGATTGGCGATGTAGCCCACAACCATGCCGACAATAAGGATAGGGACCAGAACCAGTGGCAACACCATGACCAGCAGTTTGCCGCGTAATTTAAGCTTGCTCAGGAAAAACATTTTATCGATAGATAGTGGTGGGGCACGAAATGACCTGGAAACTTCCCCATTGCTCGCGCTGTTGCCCTCATTTATGTTCAATGGCCAGGTGCAGGCGACTGGCTCCGTTCTCTTTGGCAATATCCATGGCCGCGATCACCCGGTCATAGCGGACATCCCGGTCAGCCTTGATCACCACATCCTGACTGTCCGCGGCGGCCAGGCCGCGCCGAACCTGCTGGGCCAGCAGCCGTTCATCCACCCGTATGTCGCCGATGTAAAAATTGCCCTGCCGGTCCAGGGTGATCACCACCAACTGTTCGGCGGCCGGCGTCTCGGTGTCCACCTGGGGCAGACGGATGTCAAAGGCCTCCTGGGTGACGAAATTGCTGGTCAGCAGAAAATAGACGAGCAGCAGAAAAACCACATCAATGAGGGAGGTCAGGGGAACGGAGACCTGGGGTCGGGAGCGTCTGGAAAAGGTGAACATGGATCACTCCGACCGAGAGGCGAGCCAGGCCTTGACCAGGAAGATCGCCACCTCTTCGTGTATGGCCTGCAGCTCCTCCAAACGATTTTCCAGATAGTTGTGGGAAAAGACGATGGGGATGGCGACAACCAGGCCATAGGCCGTGGTCAGCAGGGCCTCCCAGATGCCACCGGCCAAGACCGAGGCATTAACCCGGCCTCCCAGTTCCTGGACGGCCATAAAGGCCTTGATCATCCCGAAAACAGTGCCGAGCAGGCCAAGCAGCGGGGCAATGTTGCCCAGGGTTGCCATGGTGCCGAGATGGCGTTCCAGGAGCTTCAGCTCCCGGTTGACGCTGTGGGAAAGAACCAGTTCCAGGGACTCACGGTCGGTCGGGTCAACGGCGAGGCCTTCGCGCAGGATGCGTTCGGCCGGCGGTGTCTTGCGGGCCTCATCACGATCTTTGACCTGGAGCCTGGCGCGGGCCTCCTCAAATTTGCCATTACCCACCAGTTGATAGATCGCGTTGATCAACTGGGGGTGGATCTTGGCGGCGGCCCGATAGCAGAGGAAACGTTCAAAAAAAATAGTCCAGGCGGCAATGGAACAGAACAATATCGGCCAAGTGAGGATACCTCCTTTCAACAAGAATTCCACGGTCATCGTCCATTCCTCACGCCTGATTGCAAGAACCTGATTACAGGTTACAAGCAATCGTTTTCTTTCTGGTGAACCGGCCTGGTCCCATCCGGCAGGCACATCGTCCCCATTGATAGCGGAAAGATAGCTGAAACCCTTTTAGTAATCAATCAAAATGAAGGAATTCCTTCGACTCCATCCCCATGGTTTGTATTCCCTAACAAATTTGATGAGCCAAAACTACAAAACACCAAATAAAACACTTTCGATTCCGTCAGATCACGGATCTTTTCAAATCGAGCACCAACCGGAGCAATCTCTTATCGCAAAAAAAGGGGGCTCGATTCGTCAGCAGTAAAAAATAATTCACCCAGATGCTAGCTTGACCTTTGGCGCTGATTTGATACTATAAATAAAAGCTGGGGTTAATTATGACTATCATTCACGACATAAAAACTGACTCAAATCTCAAGCCGCGGAACTTCTTAAACAGTTAAACGCCCATCATCGTCCGGTTACCGGCAATTGCCAGGCCGTGTTCAAACCCCGCAAAGCTCTAAAAACATGCGGGAGGCAATCGAAATCATGAATGACAAGTTTATCGGATTAAAACCCATTATTTATATGGGCCTCTTGGCAGTGGCTGGATTAACTCGGAACTGCTGCCAGGACCATCCGGTTTAAACCCTAAGGAGGCAAACCGTGCGATCCATACCCATCCCCCTGGAACAGGTGTTGATCAATCTCCCCGACGGCATCACCATTCAGGACAGGGAGTTCAATATCATCTTCCAGAACAACGCCATGGAAAAAGCCTTTGGGAACCATCTCGGGGAGAAATGTTATGCCGTTTATGAACGCAGGGACCGGATATGCGAGAGGTGCGGGGTTCAGAAGGCCTTTGAGACCGGCAAACCGAACATGGTTATCCGCACCGCCACTCTAGAGGACGGCACCAGCTTGTACTTGGAAAATTCCTGTTTCCCCCTGTTCGATCACCAGGGCAACATCGTGGCCGGGGTAGAGGTCTGTCGCGACATTACCGATCGCGTCTCCCTGGAGTCGGCGGTCAAGGAACGCAATGTCGAACTGGGTCAAATCAACAGGCAACTGAACCAGCAAACCGCCCAACTTGAGGCGGCGCTTGCCAAGAGCAAGAAAACGGAGCGACAGCTCCAGGAATCGACAGCGGCCCAGACCGCCATCAATACTGACCTGCAAAGGGCCTACGACGAATTGCATGAGGCCCAGTCACGCATCCTGCAGCAGGAAAAGATGGCCTCGGTTGGCCAGCTTGCTGCGGGTGTGGCGCACGAGATCAACAATCCCATAGGTTTTATCATCAGCAACCTGAACACGCTTAAGAAATACACGGCACGGCTCATCGATTTCCAGCACAACCAGGATGAGGCATTGGGTAAATTTGCCGGCTTAGCGCCGGAAACCGGCCGGTACATCTTGACGGAGCTCGACCACAAGCGGAAGTCGCTGAAGATTGATCTGATGACGGATGATATCGAGCCCCTCATCCAGGAGTCCCTTGAGGGCGGCGATCATGTCAAACGGATTGTGCAGAATCTGAAGAGTTTTGCCCGGGTGGATGACCAGGAAGATAAAATGGCAAATATCAACGAGGGACTTGAAAGCACCCTCAATATCATCTGGAACGAGCTGAAATACAAGGCAACGATCACAAAAGTGTATGGCGACATTCCTCTGATCCTGTGCAACCCCGGCCAACTGAACCAAGTGTTCATGAACCTGTTGGTAAATGCGGCCCAGGCCATCGAAAAACATGGAAAAATCAACCTGGAGACGCGCCGCGAAGGCGAGTCCGTCCTGGTCGTGATTTCGGATACCGGCGGCGGGATTCCGCAACAAACGCAGGGCAGGATCTTCGAACCGTTTTTCACCACCAAGGAGGTGGGTAAAGGGACTGGACTGGGGCTTTCCATCTGCTACGACATCGTCAAGAAACACGGCGGGGAGATCCAGGTCGAAAGCCGGGTCGGACAGGGAAGCAGGTTCACGATTCGCTTGCCCATCCGGTCCGAAACAGAATAGACTATTTCTGTTTCCTTATTGCCGGCTTCAACATATTCAATGAGCAGCTGCAGTACGTGTTGGGCGGTTATTTTTTCCATGGACCCTTCTCAATTGGGATGAAAACGCGGGTGCCGGGAAAAGGAAAGCGGGACTTTCCCCTGCACCCATCGGCTTGCAAAACAATCAGTTTCTATCCACTATCCGCAATCCACAAGCCGCTATCAGATCATCGTTACCGCCTCCTTGATGGCCGCGGGCGTCATGGGCAGAGCCCGCAGACGGATGCCGGTTGCGGCAAAGAAGGCATTGGCAACCGCCGGCGCTATCGGAGGCACGCCCGGCTCACCTATGCCGCCCGGCGGTTCATCGTTTTTTATGATGTAGACCTTGACCTGGGGCATTTCCTTCAGGCGCAGAATCTCATAGTTATCGAAATTGCTCTGCTCAACACGACCCCTTGTAAAGGTAATCTGATCATGGAGGGCGGCCGACAGACCGAAAACAATGGCTGATTCCATCTGCGCCTCAATGGTATCGGGATTCACCAGCCGGCCGCAGTCAACCACGCAGACCACCTTATGCACCCTGATGGCGTTCTTTTTATTGACCGACACCTCGGCCACCTGGGCCACATGACTGCCGAAGGACTCATGCACGGCAATGCCCTGAAATGCTCCGGCCACGGTGGGTTTGCCCCAGCCGCCTTGCCGGGCGGCCAGATCAAGCACGGCCAGCTGCCGCGGATGGTTGGCGAGCAGTTTGCGGCGATAGGTATAGGGGTCCTGCTTTGCCGCATGGGCCAGTTCATCGATAAAGCATTCCTTGGCAAAGGCTGTGCTCGAATGCCCAACCGAACGCCACCAGAGCACAGGCACTCCGGCCGGTGCCATGTGATACTCCACCAGGAAATCGGCAATCTCGTATGGCGAGTCAGCCGCCCCTTCCACTGAAGTCGCATCAATGCCGTTTTTCATCAGTCCCCCTTCAAAGGGGGTGCCCTTGACAATCGACTGGCAGACAATGCGCTGCCGCAGGGCGACCGGCATGCCGTCCGCGCCGAGCCCGGCCACCAGGGAGGTGTAGGCCGAGGGCCGGTAATAGCCACCGTGAATATCATCCTCCCTGGTCCAGATGACCTTGATCGGCGCCTGCATTGCCTTGGAAATCTGCACCGCCTCACTGACAAAATGGGAATCCGGCACCGCGCGCCGGCCGAAGCCGCAGCCCAGATAGGTGGTGTGCAGGGTGACCTTTTCCGGCGGCAAACCGGTGATCTCGGCCGCCTTATTGCGGTCAAGGGTCTGCATCTGGGTGCCGACCCAGATCTCACAGCTGTCCGGCCGCACATCAGCCACGCAGTTGAGCGGCTCCATGGGCGCATGGGCCAGGTAGGGGAAGTGGTAGGCCGCCTCTATTTTTTGCGCGGCCCGGCCCATGGCTGCACCGAAATCACCCCGCTGGGCTGCCACCGCTCCAGGCTTTTCCGCCATTTGCCGGTACTGCTGCAACTGTACGTTGCTGTCGAGTCCGGCCAGGGCGCCATCGTCCCAAAAGATTTTCAGGGCACTCCGGCCGCGCAGGGCAGCGGTAAAATAATCAGCCACCACGGCCACACCCCGGTCAATCTGCACCACGGCCTTGACACCGGGGATCTTTCTGGCCCAGGTATCATCAAAGCCTTTTACCGTGCCGCCGAAAACCGGGGGTCTGGCCACCACGGCGGTGAGCATGCCGGGCACCATGATATCGATGCCGTACAGCGCCTTGCCGTTGGTCTTATCCGGGGTGTCGAGCCGTTTTTTCGACGTGCCGAGCACCTTGTCATCCTTGGGCTGCTTCAAGACCACCTCCTGGGGCGCCTCCATCTGCGCGGCCTTTTCCGCCAGTTCGCCGAAGGAAAGACGGCGCTTGCCGTCGGGGTGCACCACAAAGCCGTTCTCGGCCCGGCAGTTCTTCACATCTTCATTCCAGGCGGCGGCGGCCGCCTTTTCCAGCATGATCCTGGCCACGGCCCCGGCCTTGCTCAGCTGCTCCCAGCTGGACCGGATGCTGGTGCTGCCGCCGGTACCCTGCATACCCCATTGGGTATGGTTATAGGCCGGATCCACCGGCGCCGGTTCGATGCGAATTTTCTGCCAGTCCGCTTCCAGTTCCTCTGCAACCAGCATGGGCAGCGAGGTATAAACCCCCTGCCCCATTTCCGAATGGTTGACAATAATGGTCACCGTATCATCCCGGCCGATGCGGATAAAGGCATTGGGAATAAACGGGCCGTCCACCTTTGCCGCCTGCTGCGCGGCAGACAGCCCTTCCGGCAGATAGAACCCGAGAACCAGCCCGCCGCCGAGCAGTGCCCCGGCTTTACAGAATTCCCGTCTGCTGACATTGATGATCCAGCTCATGATTTCCCTCCTTTTCCGCTTTTTTCCGCAGCGTGGTGAATGGCCCGGCGAATCCGCGGATAGGTCCCGCAGCGACAGCTGTTGCCATTCATGGCGTAATCGATGTCGTCATCGGTGGGATGCGGAGTAACGGTCAACAGAGCCGAGGCCTGCATGATCTGCCCGGACTGGCAGTAGCCGCACTGCGGCACCTCATCCTCGATCCAGGCAAGCTGCACCGGATGGCTTTCCCCCAGCCCTTCAATGGTGGTGATCTTTTTCCCCTCCGCCTCCTTGGCCGTTACCTGGCAGGAAGGCATGGCCTCGCCGTCAAGATGCACGGTGCAGGCCCCGCATTCCCCGATGCCGCAGCCGAATTTCGTGCCGGTAAGCCGAACATGCTCCCGGATGACCCAGAGCAGCGGTACATCCCCCTCAACTTCCACCTGATAGTTTTTGTTATTGATGTTGAGTGAAATCATGATGGTCACCTTCCTTTGCAGAGTTTGTCGAGAAGAAACAATCGGTGATATGGCCCCGTGTAAATGCCGGCGGCCTCTGCTTGGGAAGCCGGCGGCAGTCGGGTTAAATGCAGTATTTCCTATTAGGATATAGGAGCAGAACAAAGTCTGAGAAAAACCTAATTTTTTTCCGGTCCCCCTGTCAAGTTAATTCTGCGTTATTTCCCGCTGTCCTTTGCCTGAACAAATAATGGAGCGCGCCCTTGTTTATAACCATGAGAGGTCGAAAAAACAGGACGAATTTACTTTTTTAATAGCCAAACAGGTTGTAATCTGTTTGGACGACATGCTGATGAAGTTTAATCAGCCAATGTGGCAGGCCCAAAACCACTTTTGATAATAAAAGGAACGACAGAAAACTATGAAAATAGACATTACCCGCGAGCCGCCAACCGATATCTTCCGGGACCGGGCCAAATATCTCCGGATCTTCATGGCGCTCCTGTCCCTGGCGGTCAGCGGGATGCTGCTGATGGTGTATGGGTTTGTCTCGGACACCCCGCAGAGCGACACCCTGGAGAAAACGTCCCTGGCCCTGCTGGTTGCGCCGTCGGTGGTCGTCGGCTATTTCGGCGGCAAACTCAGGGCCTACATCAGGCTGAACCCGAGGCAGAAAAAAATATTGACCGACTTATGCCTGAAACATGCCGAGATCTCCACCTATTGCGGCCTGGTGGCAAAGGAAGGCCGTGAGCCGATCCTGGCCGAGTACCATGCCTGCCAGGACTGGGCGGAAGATGTGAGCAACAAACGCAAACAGGCGGAGAAAAAATAGCCACCCGTTTCAGCATGACAACTGTTGCGCCATACGTTCAGGCGACGTCTGCCATGCTCTCCGGCATTTTCCCCTCCTGCAGGCTGTACTGATCGTTCCGTGGCATCAGCTCGGTCGCACCCAACGCCTTCTTTTTTATCTTCACGGCCGGCCGGCAGCGCGGCCTCTGGGTTATTCGTTGGCCAAACCTGGCAAATACAGGTATAATAAAACATTCTGCGTAGCGAATCAGGTTCGAGATAAGCGGGCTGCGTATCATCATATCAAAAGGTATTTTATGTCTTCGGTGCGCATTCGTTATCAAACCATTGAGTTTGGCAACACGGATATCCATGTACGGACTTTACGAGACAGGCAACAATATGCTGATGATGGCGACGTTGCCGCAAACTTAGGGATATCTTCGGCCACCTGGCCTCTCTTCGGGGTGATCTGGGCTTCGGGAGAGATTCTCGCTCATCTCATGTTTGACTATGCGGTCGAAGGGCGGCGGGTTTTAGAGGTGGGATGCGGAATCGCCCTGGCGAGCCTGGTGCTGAATCATCGTTTGGCGGATATTACCGCCACAGACTACCATCCGGAGGTGGAACAATTTCTTCTGGAAAATGTTACTCTCAATAAAGATAAAAAAATACCATTTATTCGAACGGGATGGGGCGATGCAGACAGCGGGTTGGGAGAGTTTGATCTCGTGATAGGGAGCGACCTGCTGTATGAAAGGGGCCATGTCAAGCTGTTGGCCGGTTTTATTGATCAGCATGCCAGGCAGCATTGTGAAGTGATTCTTGTGGATCCGGGACGCGGTCACCATGCGCACTTCAGTAAAAAAATGGTGGGTCTGGGTTACTCACACAGCCAGCGGAAACCTGAAAATGTTGACTATCTGCCCCTGCCGTTTCCGGGTCAGATTCTGCGTTATCAGCGTTAACCTTCGGGAGCAGGTTGGGGCGCCCCCTCACAGAACTTTCTGCCCTGTTGGCAGATCCTGGCGCTGGGCGGTGCGCAGCTTTTCCTCCTGCAGACGGCCGAGAGTGATCACCAATGACTCTCCACTTTTAGCCGCGACCTTACACCAGTTTTTGATCTCCTTGGCAAGGACCTCTTCGCCGACACCCTTTGATCTCCCTGTTTTTTCAATCCGGTTGTCCATGTAGCCGGAATTGATAAAAGTCCACATCTGATCATGCTGGGAGATGATGCCGGTATGCCCCCGGGTCGGAGTGGAAAAGGAGAGGATGTACCCTTTCTGTAAGTATGGCGTTATCTCGTTAAAGATCTTCCCGGCCGCTTTTTCGACGTTTTTTACAGTGTTCAGGCTGGCGGTAAAGACCTTTTCACCTGACACCTCAATCAATCCTTCCCCGGTCATATAGGCGTTTGCAGGCAGGCCCCTGCTTTTTGCCATCTGCACGAGTTGATCCTGCAGCCCCCCGCGGCCGCCATATTTTATGCCCATCTGGCTTAAACCCCGGACCACCAGCCCGTAACAATTGATTTCCCGGTAGGATTTGCCCAGATACGACTGCACCGCCCGCACCAGATTAGAGGAAAAGGGATCAGACTGGTCCTCTTCGGCAACG
This sequence comes from Pseudomonadota bacterium, assembly GCA_018816555.1. Classification (GTDB taxonomy): domain Bacteria; phylum Desulfobacterota; class Desulfobulbia; order Desulfobulbales; family SURF-16; genus SURF-16. The sequence goes on along the minus strand of JAHIVT010000142.1, from coordinate 46,962 downwards.
GGCAATTCCTCCTCAGCAGGGACGTTCACCGCCGCTGCTTGCCCATATTCATCAAATTCCTCCAGCGGCGCAGCAGCCACCTGCAGCGGAGAACTCTGCTGCCAGCTCAGTTCCAGGGTCTGCGGATCAATGAAGATTTCCTCACCGTCCTGAATCTGGGTAAAAGCCTTGTCGCAGTTGCTATCCGCCTGGATAATCCGCCAGGCCTCTCTGCTAAATCTGGGATTCTGCAGCAGCAGATGGGAAACTGTGGCACTTTCCCCTTCAAGCCGGCCAAGGGAAATTTTTTCCCCGCCTGCCCTGACTGCCTCCCCACCGGTATCCGCCGGCAAAACAGCAGAGAGGGGACCGCTGGCAGCAGAGACGCTGCCTGCCGCCTGCTCTCCCTGGGGTGTTGATGATTGCAGGGCATACTGGGCCGGCCGGGAATCTGCAGGGGTGGCGCCCTCTTCCCAGAGCAACTCCTGTGTGACCTTATCGATGAATATCCTGGTGCCGGGCTGCATCCTGGCATAATCCTTCTGGGCATTTTTATCGGAGAAAATGATCTTCCAGGTATCCTTGCGGTATTGGCTGTTGTTGATCAGTATGTCTGAGACGGTGGGCTTCTCGTCTGAAATGACCCCAAGGGGCAGAATTTCTCTTTCAGGCATGGTGACGGGGTTTCTGAAGGTATTGGCATCTTCCAGAACTTCCGCAAAGGAAGCGGCAGAGGGTGATTTGCCTGAATTCTGTTTGTGACAGATCGATTCCACAATTTTCGAGGATTGGACTCTCATGACAGTCACCCGGATAGTGAAGTTACAGCTGAAATCAGTTAGGTTTCGCTCTATTTTTTTACGATATCACGAATACATTACAAGTCATAGTATTTCATACACTAAAAATGAATAAATCTACCCAATTATCGTACCATATCAATACGTCAAGCAGATTTCGCGCCATCCCCCTGCTCTGTAGAGATATGACCTGTTTTTTGCGCATAACAGGTTATTTCCATGATGTTTTTGCCATCTTGCCCGGCTAAGTCGCTCATATGACGGTCAACAATTTGACGATATGCCGGCAAAGATGACCTATTCCCGAGCAGATGAGAGGCATCTTTTTCCTCCTGCCCCCTCCATCTGCTGCCAGCAACAATATAGCCTTGCCATGGGCTTGGGCGTATGCTAGGAATATTGCTGCACAGAATCATTATTTACAGGGATTTGCCTTATCAAGCTGGCAGGGTGAGGGTTAAAGACAACTTACAGGCCGACCGGTAACGACAAGGCGTATCGTCCAACCAGCCTTCACTCAACTTAGGGACTCGGAAAATGTTAATTTACCTGGATCGCGCCCGGATTTGGGTCAGATTTGGTTGCGCCGATTGAGCAAAACCGCAGGCGTAGCTGTGCTCCGGCGAGGATTTTGCGATTGAGGCGCGGCTAAAGATGGCCTGAAGACGGGATGCGTTATGGTATTTTGGCATTTTCCGAGTCCCTTAACATCAGACAAGGAGATTATTCGGTATGCGGCCGGAGGTTATCATTCCTTTGTGTTTCTTTGTTTTCGTTCTTTTTGCCTGGACGATCAGCACCTACAACAAGTTCGTCAGATACCGGAACACCCTGGTGGAATCCTTCCCCTCCAGTATCATTGCCAGACGGTTCGGCTTCAGCAAAAAGAGCTACCTGGCCCTGGAACTTGCTACCCAAAGGGAAATGCCGGCGGTGGATTTCTCCCCTGCCCCGCAACAGGACAAAAAAATCAAGGAACCTTCATTTTAGGCCTGCAGCAAAGGGAGGTTAAAACATGCCGTCGCCATTGTCGTCTGTTGCCTATGATGAGGTGGCAAGACTCTACGACCTGCGCTACACTGCCGGGCCCCAGGGGGTCGCCGAAATTCTCGGTTCCTGCGCCGGCCGGGTGCGCGCCGCCAGGATCCTTGAAGTGGGCTGCGGCACCGGCCACTGGCTGGGCCTGCTGCAGGGGAGTGCGGAGCTTTACGGACTGGATTATTCCTCCGGCATGCTGGCCCAGGCCAGGGTAAAGTCCGGAACTTTTCACCTCTGCCGGGGTGAGGCCTCGCGCCTGCCTTTTGCGCCCTCCAGCTTTGATTTTATCTACTGTATCCATGCCATCCAACATTTCAACGGGCCGGACAATTTCATCAAACAGGCCTTTGGCCTTCTCCGGCCCGGCGGGGTGCTGACCATCATCGGCATGGACCCGCATCTCGGGCAGGACAGCTGGTATGTTTATGATTATTTCCCCGGCACCCGTGAGAGGGACCTGCGGCGCTATCCCTCTTCGAAAGCTCTGCTCGGACTGATGGGGGAGACCGGTTTTGTCGGTTGCGAGCATCTCTCCAGCGCTCGCCTGCAGCAGGATTTCGCCGGAGTTGAGGTCTTCCATGATCCCATTCTGCGGAAAGACGGGGCCTCGCAGCTCTCGCTGTTAAGCGATGATGAGTTTGCCGTCGGCATGGCGCGCATCAGAGAGGCCCTTGGCCGGGCAGCGGCAGGGGGCGGGGAAATCATCTTTCCGGCCCACATCAGTTTGCCTGGACTGATCGGTTTTGTGCCGGGAAAAGAGGTATAATCCCCTTGAGACCAGCTACTGCAGGGTGCGGGAAAAGTTGAATGTATCCACTGAGCGATCCCTGCTTTTCGTGGCAAAGGTTTTGCGCAGCGCCGCCATTTCCTTTTTGTGCAGCGGGACAAAGGAGAGATCTACCAGGGCAAAATCAAAACCAGCCTCCTTTAATTGCGCCAGCTGGGAATAGAGGGAAAAAGGCTTATCCGGCAGGGCGAGGGTCTGCCCCCATTTACGGACCAGCTCAAAGCGTTCCCCCCTGGGGCTGATAAAGGTTTTGTTGAACTGGAAAAAATCAGGCTGGAGCCGGGCGGTAAAGAGCGGCGGCCGGCCGAAGACGACGAGCCCTGTCCGGCTCTTCTTCTTATGGGCGCACACTTTCTGCAGGGCCTCCCGGTCAGCCTCGATGGAAAGCAGCACCGTATCAAGGCCCATTTCCCGCAGCAGCCCCAGGGCCAGGGAATTCAGGACATTCAGGGTATAATCGCCACACAATTCGAGTTTCGCCGCGGCGGAGCGTCTGCCGCCCCCATCCCCTTTGCCGGCCAAAGCCCGGAACAGCTGCAGCTGGCCGATATGGCCCACCATCCACTGCCGGAAACCCTGGCGAACCATATCATTTACCAACTGCCGGTAAAAGGGCACGTCGTCTTCCAGAATCACCGGCGGCAGAACCCAGGTGATGGACTTCAGCAGATGCTGCTGTGATTTTTTCTGCTGCTGGAGTTGTTTGAGGCTCTCCCGGTCAAGGGTCACCAGCAGCCGTTCCGGCCTCTCGATAACCGCCTGGTTGAGCAGGCGGAGATCGCCGCCCCTGAGCCAGACCGGCAGCTCCGCCGGCTTGCCTCGGCGGCCGCCGGCAAGCTGTTTGCCGGCAGGAGCCTGTCTGCCGCGGAAAGCCGGGCGCTGGGGCATTGCCGCCGGACCCAGCAAGGCCAAGGCCTTGAGAACGTTCTGTGCCCTGCCCTGTTTGCCCGCCTTTTCAATCATTTTTTTAAACTGCGCCGGCGGCGTCAGTCTGCTTTTGCGGGCCTCCATCTGCCGGCGGCTGCGCACATCCACCTTGTAGAGGACGTCCCCGCTTTCCGCCTGCACCCCGGGCATGAAGAGCGAAACAGCCTCCCCTTTTTCGCCCCGGTCAAGTACTCTGCCCTCCAGCCGGATCTCCTTTACGGTGAAGGAACTGCGCTCACCGCTATTCTCCTGATGCAGGCGCACCCGGTCGCCCGGTTCCACAGCCTCCTCGAGAACAACCGAGACGCGCCCACCCTTGGCCCCGGTCACCCGGCCGAGATAATGGCCGATGTTGCCGGTCTGAAAAGGGGTGATGGCATCCGCGGGCTGGGGTGAGGAAAAATAACCGCCGGTGGGCCGGCGCCCCATGGCGTCATAGAGCAGGCCGCGCACCTGGGGCAGGACATCGGCGATATTGTCGCCGGCATCAATGATCTGGCGATAGGCCTTGACCACCGCCCCCACATAGCTGGCGCTGCGCATGCGGCCCTCGATCTTGAAGGAAACCACCCCGGCGCGGGCAAGCTGGGGCAGCAAATCGATCGCCTCCAGATCATTCATGGAAAAGAAATAGCCGGGTTGTTGCCCCTTGCCGGCATCCGCCCAGCTGTAACGCCTGCGGCACGGCTGCACGCAGCGGCCCCGCAGTCCGCTCTTACCCCCCAGATAGCTGGAAAAAAGACAGAGGCCGGAATAGCTGAAGCACAGCGCGCCATGGACAAACACCTCGAGTTCCACAGGACACGCCTCATGGATCTTTTGCGTTTCGGCCAGGGTGACCTCCCGGGCCAGCACCACCCGTTTAAAACCCATGTCGGCAAACTGCTGAACGGCAAGAGAGTTGTGGGCACCCATCAGGGTGCTGGCATGCAGGGTAAAGGAGGGGAAATATTTTCTGACCAGGGAGTAGAGCCCCAGATCCTGGATGATCAGGGCGTCGGGTGCGAGCTGTTCCAACAGCGCCAGCAACTCCACCAACTGCGGGATCTCGTCCTCTTTCACCAGGCTGTTCATGGCCAGGTAGACCTTGACCCCGTTCCTGTGGCCGTAATCGATCATGGCGGCCAGTTCCTCCGGGGTGAAATTCTTGGCCAGAGCCCTGGCATTCCAGGCAGGAGCACCGATATAAACCGCATCAGCCCCTTCCTCCACAGCAGTGGCAAAGACATCAAGGGACCCGGCCGGAGCAAGAAGTTCGGGCTTTTTAACCAGAGCCCCCCTCATATTTCATCAACAGGAAGAATGAAGAAGAAGTTGTTGCCTTCTTCCGTTGCTTCATAACCTGCTTCGCCGCCATGCATTTCCACCACCTGGCTGACAAAGGTAAGGCCATGGCCGGTGCCGGCCTGCCGGACGCTGTTCTTGCCCCGGAAGCCTTCCGTATAGAGAGCCGCGGCATCTTCACTGTCAAGATGAGGCCCGGTGGTAAAAACATTGAATTTGACCCCCGGCAGCCCCACGCCGAAATAGTCAGGCAAGGCCTTGCGCCCGTAAGCCAGGGCCTTGCGTGGCCGTCCGGCATGATCAATAATCACTTCCGCGTATTTCACCGCATTGGAAAAGTAATTGGCATAGACCTGGGACAGCAGGCCGATGTCAACCCGCAATGGGATCTGCTCCGCTGACATGTCGGTGGGCCGTTCAATGGTGATTCCCTGGCCCTCAAGCCTTCTGGTGAAATGTTCAAGCTGGGGGAGGATGATCTCCTTTTCCACGAAACATTTCTTGGAATGGAGAACGAGATGCCCTTTTTCAAAGTGATCGCGCCGGAAAAGACTTTCCAGAAACAGGCTGCAGTTGTTGTGATGCCTGAGCATCTCCTGATGATAATCGATCAGATCCTGGTGCAGGACGGATACCTTTGTTATGATATTCTCACATGATGAGCGGTCCATCCGGATGGCGTTTTTCATGTCCCGCATCTTCTTCTCAAGGTCTTCCACATCGCGGATCTTGGCGCGGATCCGATTGAAAAGATGTTTGAAGTACATGTTGGGGATAATGACATTATGCTCAATATCCATGACCAGAGTGTTAATAAATTTCAGATGCTTGATGTTCTGGATGGAAATGCGGCGATTATAGAGATTAAAGCCGATGCGGTTGGCGAATTTACAGAGAAAAAACTGTTCCTGAGAGGTTAAGGCCTGCGGGGCTTCAACTTCCAGCATACCCTGCAGCAGCTCCTTAGCCTTGGATGGTTCAGGGGCTGACTGCATCATCTTGCTGATAATGGGCACCACAAAGGCCCCGTCAATGGCATACATTTTATCACAGAGGATGATATGCTCCGGAGCCTTTACTCCTGGCGCCTGCAGGCCGTGGCTGCTGTCGCAGATAAACTCCAGCTCATGGGGCGTATCATTTGCCAGATAGAGCCTTGCCTCCACTCCCATGAACTCCTGGAGGACCGCCACACTGATCTGATAGAAATCCTCCAGAGTACTGTATTCCTGGGCCAGATCAAAAAATGTCTTGAGAATATCATTCTGCACCTTGCTGAAATTATAACGCACATAATCAGCTTTCTTCTGCGCAATACGTTTATTGATCTCTTCCAATCGTTTGTCCCTCTAAGTGAACGCTTCCATGCGTCCGGTCATCAGTCAGATTCCAGTACAACTTCGTCCCTTCCCCCTTTTTCCTGGAGAATGACATGAACATGATCCGTGAGGTTTTCATGCACATCGAGTCCCCAGTAATTGGGCTGAATCGGCAGCTCCCTGCCGCACTGGCGGTTGATCAGCACGGCAAGCTGGATAACGCGGGGCCGACCCAGATCCATGATGGCATCAAGTGCGGCGCGGATCGTTCTGCCGGTATAGAGCACATCATCAATTAAGATCAGGGTATACTCTTCCACGGAAAAAGGAATCGCCGTCTTTTTGACAATGGGATTCTGGCTGACAAGACTCCAGTCATCCCGGTACAAAGTGATATCCAGATAACCCACCGGCAGCTCAAGTCCCTCATGCTCTCTGATGATCTTCTGCAGCCGGTCCGCCAGAAAAACCCCGCCGGTATGGATGCCGATCAGACCGAGCTTCTTGATGCCCCGGTTGTCTTCCATCATCTGCAGCGCCATCCTGGTCAGGGATCGCTCTATGTCAGGAGCGGTCATAATCGTTGTATTTTTTTTTGCCACCTCGGTCTCCTTGCTCTGTCAGCCGTTAACGCCAGAAGGCGTCAATACCCTTTTCATGCACCAGGTTGATTGCTGCGGGATACGCCTCGCACTCCACATCAAAGACCTTGTGGGCGATATCATCGGGGGTGTCAGTCTCCACCAGCTGCACACATTGCTGCACCACGATGGGACCTTCGTCATACACCTCATTGGCAAAATGCACGGTGCAGCCGCTCACCTTCACCCCCCGCTGATGCACGGCCCGGTGCACCTTCATGCCATAAAAACCGGCGCCGCAGAAAGAGGGGATCAATGAGGGATGGATGTTGAGCACATTCCGCTTCAGATGATCCGGCGGGGTGTACAGTTTGAGAAACCCGGCCAGGAGAATCAGTTCCACTCCATGATCGATGATCAGCTGATTGATAACGGCGTTGTCGGCAGCGTGAAAGGCGGGATAGCCATAGTTGCGGGCCTTCTGCAGACCAAGGGCGTCTTTCACATTGGAGATGACCAGCGCAATGCTGCCCTGCATGGTGCCAGCTGTGATTCTCTCATGGAAATTATCCAGGGTGCGGCCGCTGCCGGAAAGAAGAACTGCCATTTTCATGATGGTCTCTCCTCAGGCAAAATGAGGGTTTTTGTCAACATCGACCTTGTCCAGCCAGGCGGAAATTGCCGTATCGTATTTGCTGGTCAGGGCAAAGACCTTGGCGCAGAGACGGAAACGGGTTTTCAGGGTGGTATTGCCATGCTCTTTGATTTCAGCGATGACAACAGGATAATCGGCAGGATCAACAATGACCGTCACATCCTGGAAATTCTTGGCCGCAGCCCTGAGCATGGTGGGGCCGCCGATATCAATATTTTCAATGGCATTGGCCAGGGTGCAGTTTGCATCGGCCGTGGTCTTGTCAAAGGCATAAAGGTTGACCGCCACAATATCAATGGCCTGCAGACCGTGCTCCTGCATCTGGCGCAGATGGTCCGGATTGGTTTTCTGGGCCAGAATGCCGCCGTGCACCTTGGGATGGAGTGTTTTCACCCGGCCGTCAAGCATCTCGGGGAAGCCGGTGAACTCGGAGACATCCTTGACTTTAATGCCGTTGTCACGCATCTTTTTGGCAGTACCACCGGTGGAAAGTATCTCGATGCCCAGACTTTCAAGCTCCCTGGCAAAACCCTCTATTCCTGATTTATCCGTCAGGCTGATCAGCGCCCTTTCTGCTTTTTTCATAATGTTCTCCCTGTTTTTAAATTGATAGGCATAAGGCATAAGGCACAAGGCATAAGTGAAGGCAAAAAACTCCTGCCTAACTCCTTGTGCCCTATGCCTCTTGCCCTTTGCCCTTTGCCCTTTGCCTTTTGCCTTTTGCCTAATGTCTTATGCCTTATGCCTTATGCCTTCTTAGTAAATTTGCGAATCAGCCGCCTGTCCCTTTTCCCCGGCCGTTTCGGCGGTGGAAAAGACCGTCCCAGGTTTATCAGCCGTCGCTCAGCCCCCTGGGTTTCCCGGGCGGTCTTGCTCTCTTCCGTCTCTTCATAAAGGGTACGCGCCACCGTGGCAGGACCCCGTTTGTCGGAAAGAACCTGGACAATGACCACATACTCCTCCTCATTTCTGACAATCCGCAGTTCATCGCCGATTGCCACGGCCCGGGCCGCCTTGACCCTGGCGCCGTTCACATGCACATGACCGCCGGTCACCGCTGCCGCAGCCAGGGATCTGGTCTTAAAAAACCGGGCCGCCCACAGCCACTTGTCTATACGTACCTTTTCATCGGTCATTATGCGCAAACCAAGTAATTCAAGCAAAAATACTGGGCCAAATTACCACATTTTATCCTGACTGCAAAGAACTTCAATATCCATTATTAAGAGCCTGTCCCGGCCAGGAATGTCATGCCGGAAATCCTCCTGCTGCAAAAACCTGTTGGCTATGCAGGCAAAAAAAGGTAAAAAGGCTCTCAAATGAAACTGAAAACCGTAGGAATCAAAAACATCCGTTATCCGGTGAAAGTCCGGGAAAAATCAGGCGGGCTGCAGGATACCGTTGCCAGCATCATGCTCCAGGTCAACCTGCCGCGGGACTTCCGGGAAACCTGCGTCTCCACCTTTCTGGCCGTGTTGAACAAATACCAGGAGGAGATGAGTGTCTCCATCTTCTCGAAACTGCTGCAGGAGATAAAAGACCAGTTGCAGGCCAACTCCGCCCACCTGGAGATGACCTTCCCCTATTTCCTGGAAAAAAAGGCGCCGGTGACGAAAACTCCCGGCCTGATGGAGTATACCTGCCGTTTTACCGGCGGCATCGGCGAGGGTGAGGATTTTATCCTATCGGTCTGGGTGCCCAGCACCACATTATGTCCCTGCTCCAAGGAAATCAGCCAATACGGCGCCCACAACCAGCGGGCGGAAATCAATCTCAATATCAAATCAAAAAGCTTTATCTGGGTGGAAGACCTGATCAGCCTGGTGGAATCAGGTGTTTCCTGTGAGGTCTATTCCATCCTCAAGCGGCCTGATGAGAAGTTTGTCACGGAACAGGCATACAACAACCCCATGTTTGTCGAGGACGTGGTGCGCAAGGTGGCGGAACTGGTCCACGCCCGACCGGACATCTACTGGTTCTCCGTGGGCGTGGAAAGCTTCGAGTCAATCCACAAGCACAGCGCCTATGCCTTTGTCGACAGCAGCTGCCTGATCGAGGATACTGCAGAAGGCAATTCCTAAAAAATCCGATTACCGGTCAATCTCAGTTCTCCCGCCCCTTCTTTTTTGCCGCAGGAAAAAGCCGGTTACACTGCAGATAATCCACCACGACTGCCGGGATCAGATCATCAATCGCCTCACCCCGGCGTAACCTGTCGCGGATCATGGATGAGGAAACCGGCACCGGCTCCATCTCCAGGGCATAAATCCTCTGGCTTCCCTCGCAGCCCCATATTCCTTTCTCCTCTTGCTCATAGGCGGGAAAGCATTTGCTGACCACCTCGTTCACAGTCCGGCAGCCGTGGGAAGGCCGGTCAATCACCACAAAAGAGGTCCTATTCAGCAGCTCCTGGTACTTTTTCCAGGTGGTGATGTCGGCAAAGGCGTCGAGACCGATAATGAAAAAAAAATCCGCCTCCGGTCCCAGGTTCTGCCGGAACTGCGACAGGGTATCGATGGTGTAGGAAGGGCCGCTGCGTTGCCCTTCGATGTCGGAGACGACAAAACGGGGTTCACCCTGCACAGCCAGACGCAGCATGGCCATCCTGTGAAAAAAAGGGGTTATGAGCTGGTCCGACTTATGGGGCGGCGAGGAGGCGGGTATCAAGTAAAGGGTATCAAGCCCAAGCTGCCGGAGGGCGGCCCGGCCCACCGCCAGATGTCCATGATGCACCGGATCAAAGGTGCCGCCGAACAGGCCGATTTTTTTCATGGCAGGAGACAGGAGACAGAAGTCAGGAGGCAGAAGTCAGAATAACTGGCGGAAGCGTTCATGATCTCGTTTTCTCCTTCTGTCTCCTGTATTCTCTTTCTGGCTTCTAGCGGTTAAGCCCTCACCTGTCCCTCGCCATAGACGATAAATTTTCTGGTGGTCAGCTCCTTAAGACCCATGGGCCCGTAGGCATGGAGCTTGGTGGTGCTGATGCCGATCTCGGCGCCCAGGCCGAACTGGCCGCCGTCGCTGAAGCGGGTGGAGGCGTTAATCATAACCGCTGAGGCATCCACTTCCCGCAAAAAGCGCTGGCCGTTGGCGTAGCTGTTGGTGACAATGACCTCGGTGTGCTGGGAACCGTAAGTGACAATATGCTGCAGGGCGGCATCAAGATCCGGCACCACCTTCACCGCCAGGATCAGATCAAGAAACTCCATGCCCCAGTCACCGTCCACCGCTGCTTTGGCATAGGGCAGCAGCGAGCAGGTTTTTACGCAGCCCCGGATCTCCACCCCGGCCCTGGCAAGGGCATCACCCACCTTGGGCAGGAAATCGGCGGCAATCCTCTCATGCACCAGCAGCGCCTCCAGGGCGTTGCACACCCCTGGCCGCTGCACCTTGCCGTTCATGACAATGTTGATCGCCATGTCGTGGTCCGCGGTTTCATCGACAAAGACATGACAAACGCCCTTGTAGTGTTTGAGCACCGGAATGCGGGAATTTTCCGAGACAAAGCGGATCAGTCCCTCGCCGCCCCGCGGGATGATCAGGTCAATCTGCTCTTCCAGTCCCAGCATGTAGGTAACCGCCGCACGATCGGTGACCGGGATCACCTGGATGGCCGCGGCATCGATATTTTCAGCAGCCAGACAATCCTGCAGCACCCTGGCCAGGGCCAGGTTGGAGTGGATGGCCTCGGAGCCGCCCCGCAAGAGGATACTGTTGCCGGCCTTCAGACACAGGGCCGCCGCATCAACGGTGACATTGGGCCGTGATTCGTAGATCATACCGATGACGCCCAGGGGAATCCGCATACGGCCTACCATGATGCCGTTGGGCCGCTTGACCATCTCCGTCACTTCGCCCACCGGATCAGGCAGGGCGACAACCTCTTTGAGTCCGTTGATCATGGCGGCCATGACCTTGTCGGACAGGTTGAGGCGATCCAGCATGGCGCTGGACAGCCCTTTTGTTCTACCAGCCTCAAGATCCTTTTCGTTTTCCCGGCGGATGAACTCCTTCTGCTCCACCAGGGCATCAGCCATGCGCAGCAGAACGCGGTTCTTGCTCTCGGTGGAAAGGCCGATCATCTTCTGCGCAGCCTTTTTGGCAGCAACGGCCATGGTTTTAATGGTCTCTTCAATGGTGCTCATGGTTACTCACCTCTCTCTATAAATTGCCAGGTTGCCGGCGCAGGCGGGCGGTTCGCGAATCGCCCCGACATCCCCTTATGCCTTTTGCCTACTTCCTTCTGCCTAATCCCTTATGCCTTTAAAACATAACCAGATTATCCCGGTGCACCACCTCATCGCTGTCCTTGAAGCCGAGAATCTCTTCAATCTCGGAGGTATGCCTTCCGTGAATTTTTTCTATGTCAGCGGAATTGTAATTGACCAGGCCGGCGGCAATGGCACGCCCCCCGGCATTCAGACAGTGCACGGGATCCCCCACCCCGAACTTGCCTTTCACCTCGCGGATGCCGGAGGGCAGAAGGCTTTTCCCCTTGTCCAGCAGAGCGCGGCAGGCTCCGTCGTCTAAGACGAGAAACCCTTTGGGCCGCAGGGTATAGGCGATCCAATGCTTTCGGCTGGCCAGTTTCTGGGGTTTGGGAAGAAAAAAGGTGCCGACAGGTTCCCCGGCAAAAAGCCTCTGCAGAATCTCAGGCTCACGTCCCGGTCCGATAAAGGAGCAGCCGCCCCGGGCCGCCACCATTTTGGCTGCAATAATCTTACTGCGCATGCCGCCGGTGCCGAGAGACGAACCGCAGATATTGCCGGCCATGTTCTCCACTTCCTCAGTGACTTCCGCCACGGTATGCACTCTGCGGGCTTCGGGATTGGTGCAGGGATTACCGGTATAGAGACCGTCCACATCGGTGAGGCAGATAAAGACATCGGCGTCGATCAGATTGGTAACCATGGCGCCCAGGGTGTCGTTGTCACCGAAACGCAGCTCCTTTACCGACACTGTATCGTTTTCATTGACAATGGGCAGGATCCCCCATTCAAACAGGGTGGACATGGTATTTCTGACATTGAGATAACGATCGCGGTGGGCAAGATCATCATGGGTGAGCAGAACCTGGGCCACCTTCTGCTCATAATGTTCAAACAGGTCTTCGTAGCAACGCATGAGACTCGCCTGGCCCACGGCAGCCGCTGCCTGCTTTTCGCGCATCCTGAGCACCCGGTTATCAAGACCGAGTTTTTTGCGGCCCGAGGCCACTGCTCCGGAACTGACCAGAATCACCTCCCGGCCGCTGTCACGCAGAAAAGTCAATTCCTTCGCCAGGTTTTCCAGGACATGATGATTCAACCCCGTCCCCATGGTGAGGACGGCGCTTCCCACCTTGACCACCACCCGCCTGGCCGACTGGAGGAAGCTCTTGCGTAATTCGATGCCTTTATCCTGCGGAACCTGAAACGTCATATCCTTCTGCCGGGCTTTGCTCCTGATCCTGCTCCTCAGTCTCCTGCAGGAGCTGAGCAATTCTCTCTTGCAACACGCCGAGGCCCTCGCCGGTGGCGGCGGAAATGGGCAACACGTCAATGCCTTGACTGCGGAACTTTTCCCGCAGTTCGTCAAGCTGATCGTCACTGTCAAAAAGGTCAATTTTATTGAGTAGCACAAGGCGTTGCCGCCCCATGAGCTGCTCATTATACAGTTGCAATTCACGCTCCAGCACATGATATTGATCGAGCGGGTCACCTTCCTGACCGGAGCTGTCGATCACATGCAGCAGAATACGGGTTCTTTCAATGTGGCGCAGAAATTTATGGCCCAGTCCGGCTCCCTCATGGGCGCCTTCGATGAGCCCCGGGATATCGGCGATAATACATTGCACGCCATCTTCGAACTGCAATACGCCAAGCTGGGGTTCAAGAGTTGTAAAGGGGTAAGCTGCCACCTTGGGATTGGCGGCAGATAGTCTGGAGAGCAGGGTTGATTTCCCTGCGTTGGGAAGGCCGATCAATCCGACATCAGCCAGGAGTTTCAGTTCAATGAGGAGCCAACGCTCTTCGCCGGGTTCTCCCTTTCCTGCTTTTCTCGGAGCCCGGTTGGTGGATGTGGCATAATGAACATTGCCGCCACCGCCCTTGCCGCCTTTGGCCACGACAATCTGCTCATGCTCACGCACCAGATCGGCTATCACCTCACCGCTTTCGGCATCCTTGATAATCGAGCCGACCGGCACATAAAAGAGGTGATCGCTTCCCTTTTTACCATGCTGCTTTTTACCCTTGCCGCCGGTACCGTTTTCAGCAATGAAGTGCGATCGGAAACGGAAATCAATGAGGGAGGTCAGGCGAGTGGAAGTCTCCATGATGACCGAACCACCACGGCCACCATCGCCTCCATCCGGCCCCCCTTTAGGGACGAATTTCTCTCTGCGGAAACTGATGCATCCGTTTCCTCCGTCCCCGGCCTTGACAAAAAATTTGGCTTCATCAACGAATGCCATAAAAAAACGCCACCATGACGGAGTGAAACATCAAAAAAAAGCTTAAACAGCTTCTACAGGATAAACGCTCACTCTTTTGCGGTCTTTCCCGAACTTCTCATAGGTGACAACGCCGTCAACCAAGGCAAAGAGGGTATAATCACGACCCAGGCCCACATTGGAACCGGGATGAATTTTGGTGCCGAGCTGACGTACGAGGATATTGCCTGCCCTGACAACCTGACCGCCGAATCTCTTTACGCCACGCCGCTGGGAATTACTGTCTCTGCCGTTCTTTGAACTACCGCCTGCTTTCTTATGTGCCACAGTTTGACCTCTTCAATAAAAAATACGAATAGGGGATACAACCACTTTCCCGCTGATCCGTAGGTAACGTTATAATGAAATCTCTTTAATTTCCAATGAGGTATACAGCTGACGATGGCCTCTCATCAGTTGGTAGCCTTTGCGGCGTTTTTTCTTGAAGACCAGAATCTTTTTGCCTTTGCCCTGCTCAACGATCCGAGCCGTCACCTTGGCGCCTTCCACTGCAGGCTGCCCAATTTTAACGGTCTCGCCTTCAGCCACCAGCAAAACATCATTCAACTCCACGGTATCGCCTACTTCGCCGACAAGCTTTTCAACTCGAAGACGCTCGCCTGCTGCCACCTGATACTGTTTACCGCCGGTACGAATAATAGCGTACATTTCTTCCTCCAACACCAAAACGAAAAATGATCTGTATCTCCTGCATGAGGTGCCAATGTCAAACCGGCTCCGAACAGGCAGGAGTTATATCTAAGTAACGGAAACAGACATAATTACCATAATGGACAAATTTGTCAAGTTCGATTTTTCCCCTACATTTTTTACCCGATAACCACTGAAAAACAAATTTTCGCTCCAGGTTGCAAAAATTTATAATTTATTTTCCCCGCCTCATCTGCTAGCCTATAAACGTAAAATAACTTCTAACATCTTTTATAATCTGGAAAAAATCATCATGCGTCTTCTCCTCACTATTTTGCTGTTCATGCTTTTTCTGCCCTGCCCTGGGTCGGCCGCCACCGCACCCACCGATTTCGAACAGGGCAAACAACTCTTTCTTTCCGGCAACTATACTGAGGCCCGAAAATATTTTGACAGGGCATTCAGGGAGGACCCGGCCAATCCCGACATCAACTTTTATCTCGGCCGCACTGCCTTTGAACTGGGCGACTATGAAACCGCGCTCATGGCCTATGACCGGGTGCTGATCATGGACCCTAACGCCACCCGGGTCAAGCTGGAAATTGCCCGCTGCCATCTTCGCCTGGGTTTTAAGGAAATGGCCAAACAGTATTTCCGGGAGGTGCTGGCCACCAATCCGCCGGAGCCGGTGTGGAAAAATATTGAAAGGTATCTTGCCGCCATCAAGGAAGGGGACAGACGGCACTTCGTCACCGGCACCCTGACCGCCGGGGTCAACTGGGATGACAATGTTTACCAGTCGCCGGTTTCCGATACCGTCCTGGGAATTCAGCTTACCGGTCCCACGGCCACGCCGAAAAGTGATCAGATCTATGACACCACCGCGGTGATCAACCATGTGTATCTTTTTGAAGAGCAGCAGTTCTCCTGGAAAACCACCTTTACCAACTATAATGCCCTGTACGAGAACCAGCAGGACCTCGATGTCTACTACTTCGGCCTGAGCAGCGGGCCGGTTTGGAAAACCGACAAATTCATGTGGAACAACAACGTGACCGCCAAGCATATTGATGTGGAGCACGACCGCTACCAGGAATCCCTCGGCTTCGCCACCGCCCTGACCCTGCCCGCAGACCCCATGCTCCTCAACTTCGGCGGCCGCCTGGAAGAAAAGAACAATTTTACGGATGGCTTCCGGGATGCCACCAACTACCTGCTTTATGTCAACCCGGTGCTGGTGGTCGGCCCCAATCGGCTCTCCGCCAATTTTTACAAGGAGGTTGAAGACGCCGAGGCCAAGGTGTACGGGTACGACCGGATCGGCTGGACCCTTCAGTATGACCGGCAACTGAGCGGAGACATCTCCGCCTTCGCCAGCATCGGCATGCAGAAGAGCGATTATAAGGAAGCGGATCCTTTCTTCCTGGTCACCCGCTCCGATACCATTGAGGATTTACGGGCAGGCCTGGCAAAGCTGCTCTGGCAGTCCGAGGACGCACGCAGGACCCTTTCAGCCCAGCTTGTCTACAATTATCTGGACTCGGAATCCAATATCGACATCTACACCTACCGGAAGAGTGTCATCACGCTTTCAATGACCTTGGGATTTTAATATCTGCCCATGCAAGAAAAAAAGGGACCCATGCCATGAAGAAAAGAAGCTGCCTGCCCACTCAATACTTCAGTTCCTTTTTTGCCCTGCTTATCCTGCTTCTGCTCCTGCCACTCGCGGTTCAGGCCGGGGAAGAACCGGGGCAAGAGGCTGCAGCAACGGTGGTGGCCTGCCGGGGCAATGTGCAGGCCATCAACAGCAATGGCGAGATGCGCAAACTTGTTGTCAAGTCGCCGATCCATACTGAAGACACCATCAAAACAGCCAAAGGTGGCCGCATCCAGATCCTCTTTACCGACAACACCATCTACAGTCTCGGCCAGAGCAGCGAAATGAAGATCGCCGAATACAGATGGCAGCCGGAAGAAAAGAACGGCTCCCTGAAAACAAAGATCAAGGAGGGGGTTTTCCGGGTGATGGGGGGCGCCATCACCAAGACCTCCCCGCAGAACTTCACCACCGAGACCCCGGCCGCCACCATCGGCATCCGCGGTTCCATGTACGCCGGAACCGTGACCCCTACCTCACTCGCCGTGGTTTTCCAGGGCGGCAAGGGCATTAATGTGACCAATCCCTTCGGCACGGTGGCGATTTCCAGGCCGGGCCATGGCACCAATGTCACCATGAACAGTGCGCCCGAGGCGCCGCGCCAGCTGTCCGAGCAGGATCTGGCCGCCTTCAGTAATGAGCTGACCGCCGCTGGCGAAGGGGACGAAGACCAGGCCACCGGCACCGTGGAAGAGGGAAGCAACGACGAGGCCGCTGCCCAGGATGAGCAGGCCGTTGACGGCAGCGAAGATGAAGGAGCTGCCCAACCGGCGGCAGAACCGGCAGCTGATGAAACCGCGGTGGATGAACAGGTTAGCGATCAAGCTGACACTGCAACCATTGCCGATATCGCCCCCGTGACCACGGATACGACTGTTGACACGCCGGTCATTGAGCTGCCGCCGCCCAATGAACTAGCGCCGGTCATTGATACCTCGCCCGCCGCAACCACCGTGCCGACTGATGGAATTTCCAGCTACTTCGGCACCCTTACCGGCACCGCCACCAATGCGGACGGCACAACCAGCACCATTAATGATGAGTTATGGATGGAAGTAAACTGGCACAGCGGCAAGGTGCTGGGCCGCATCAAGGGCCAGCCCGGCGAGCCGCCTGTCTTTTTTATCGGCAAGGTGAGCGGCAACCAGATCACCAATGTCAGAATCCTGGGCAGCAACCTGGAAACTCCCGATGGGACACTGGGGCAGGTCACGGCTCTCTATGGTTCGGCCAGCGGCACCCTAGGCGGCACCGCCTTGGATCTTTTCAATTTCACCGGCTCGGGCAACGCTTATGAGATCGAACCGTTCAACCAGCCGTTGCATGACTCCTGGACTATCCAGGGGACCGGCACCAAGGAACCCCAGGATCCGGCCGACGTGACTTCTCCCAAGGGAGTCAAGACGTGGAAGGGTTATGTGGTAGGTGTTTCCGAAAATATGGCCTCTATTAACTCGGATAGACGCTTATTCATGAACAGCAGCCCCGGTGATTTTTCCTTTACCGTGGACAAGGACAACGGCACCTTAAGCGGCAGCCTGTCCGCTATTGACATGAACGGTTCCAACGCCCGGCTCGTCAAAATAGGCCTGGGAGGGGCTCTGGCCTCGGCCTTTGTGCTGGAGGATAATTTCGCCGCGGAACTGGGCTGTGCCACCGGCGACTGTATCACCAGTGGTGCGGCTACGCCCACCGGCCTGAAAAAATACGGCAATTACCTGATCTCGGCCGACCCGCATGTCAATACCATCAGCGACTACGTCACCTGGGGCTACTGGGAGATCGCCTATAGGGATCCGGCCAGCGGCGCCCAATACCACACCCATGTCCCCGGCTCCCGCTGGATTGCCGGCGAACCGACCTCGGTGGCCGAGGTCAATGAACTGGTCAGCACCAGCTTCACCGGCCACTACAGCGGCACAGCCTATGCCAGCAAAATCGACCCCACGGCGGCAAAACAGGTGACCGACCTCCAGGGCACCGTTGAGATCGACGTTGACTTCGGCAACCTCAATGCCGCCAGCGCGGTGCAGGGAGTCATCAAGCTGGACGGCATGGATCTATACGTCAACAGCGGTCCGGCCGGCAACGCCTCTGCCGGCGGCTTCAGCAACAATGTCTACGGCGTGACCGGCCCGGCCGGCATCATGTCGAACGGTACCTTCAACGGCGCATTTTACGGCCCCAAGGCAAAATCAATAGCCGGCAACTTTTATGCCCCGTTCAGTTCGGGCAAAAGCTACATCGGCATATACGGCGGCACCCGGTAATCCGGCGGCGACATGACCCAAACAGACATCCGGATGATACCTTCATACCTCAAACCATCCCCCTTTAAAATCGGCTGCATGGTGGTGATTGCGGCGCTTTGCCTATTTTACCTTTTCGGCAATCGCAAGCCGCAGCTGCTCACCTCCTTTGACAACCGGCTGACCGATGTCATGTTCACCATCCGGGGCCAAACCCCCATCAGCGGTCAGGTGGTGATTGTGGATATTGACGATGCGAGCCTGGCCAGGATCGGTCAATGGCCCTGGCCCAGAAACACCGTGGCTGACCTGATAACGCAGATCCATCAGGCCGGAGCCAGGGTCGTCGGCTTTGATATTGTCTTTGCCGAACCGGACAGGACCTCTCCGAAAAATCATCTCGACGGCATCATCGATCTGCTGACCAACCCTGTTTCCGAAGAAGAACGAAACGCCCTCCGCGCCAATCCCTCCCTGGACCATGACCTGATCCTGGGAGACACCCTGGCGACCATACCCAGTGTCCTGGGCTATGTCTTTCTTACCAGCCCGCAAAAAGATCTTGAGGACAATGTCCCTTTTCCCTCCTGCACCATCCACCTTGACCCGCCGGCCACTTCACTGTCCTCGATCAATTTTATCCAGGCCAGCAATGCCATTGTCAACATCACGGATGTATCCCAGGCGGAAAGCGAAGGTTTTTTCAACGTCTTTCCAGATCCCTCAGGCACCATCCGCAAGGTGCCGCTCTTCATGGCCTTAAACGGCGTGCCCTACCCTTCGCTGGCTCTGGAAACCATGCGGATCGGCCTGGGTGGGGAACAGGAGGTGACCATCCACATTTCCCAGCAGGTGGAGACGACGCAGAAAGGCATCCTGGGAATCACCGCGGCCGGCAAATTCATCCCCACCGATGACCAGGGCCAGCTCACCGTCAACTACCGGGGACCGGTGAAAACCTTTGCCTATGTTCCGGCTGCCGATGTACTTGCCGGCCTTCATCTTGACAGGCTCAGGGATAAATACGTGCTCATCGGCACCTCGGCAGCCGGGCTGCTTGACCTGCGGGCCACCCCCTTTGCCAACATCTTTCCCGGGGTGGAAATCCAGGCCACCGTCATGGACAATCTGCTGGCCGGCGATCCGCTGACCTATGATCTCTACACGGAAATCGGCATGACCTATGCCCTGGTGGCGGGCAGCGGCCTGCTGCTCAGCGCCCTGCTGGCCTACGCCACCCCCGTGGCCGGGGCACTGGGCGGTCTGCTGTGTCTGCTGGCCACCGCCGGCGGATCCTATTTTTTCTTTTTAAACAACAAGATCATCGGCATTACCTATCCGCTGCTGACCATTATCACGGTCTTTCTGGTGGTGACCCTGAGCAATTACTTTTTTGCCGGCCGGGAGAAACGTTTTCTGCGGGATGCCTTCGGACATTATGTCTCACCTGATGTGGTGAGCGAGATTATCAAGAATCCGGCCAATCTCTCCCTTTCCGGCCAGGTGAGGAACTTGACGGTTTTTTTCAGCGATATTCGTGATTTTACGACAATTTCCGAGAAGATGACCCCAAACCAGCTTGGGCGCTTCATGAATCTCTATCTCACCGCCATGAGCTCGGTTCTGCTGGAACATGGCGGCACGGTGGACAAATATATCGGCGATGCGATCATGGCCATCTGGGGCGCGCCCCTGGCGGACCACAATCATGCGGCCAGGGCCGTCCGGGCCTCGCTGGCCTCAATCAGACAACTGGCGGAGCTGCAGAAGGAACTCCAAGAAGAACAGCAAGGGGAAATACAAATCGGCATCGGACTCAACACCGGCGAGATGAATGTGGGAAATTTCGGCAGCACCCAGCGTTTTGACTACACGGTAATCGGCGACAATGTCAACCTGGCCTCCCGCCTGGAGGGGCTGACCAAGGTCTACGGCTGCCGCATCCTGATCAGCGAATCAACCAGGGATGCGGCAGGAGCGGGTTTTTTCTGCAGGTTTGTCGACCGGGTGCAGGTCAAGGGCAAAAAACTGCCGGTAAACATCTTTGAACCGCTGTGCGAGGGTGAACCGGATGGGGATCTGCGCCGGGAGGTGACACGTTTCCAGGAAGCGATAACCGCCTATCGGCAGCAGGATTTTATTGCTGCCCGGCAGATCATGAGCGCACTGTATGAGCAAAACAACCTCAAGCTCTACCGCCTCTATCTGGAGAGAATCGATGTTTTCCTCAGCGCGCCGCCACCGCGGGATTGGGACGGAGTCTTTACCTTTACCACGAAATAGAAAGGAACACCTTAAAAGTCTTTTTTCACCACAGAGCACACAGAGACCACAGAGAAATATTTTTTGTTACAGTCAGTTGCTCTGTGGGCTCTGTGCTCTCCGTGGTAACTTTCCAATTCTTTCAAAACTATCAAATAAAAGCGCCCCCTCACTTCCCCTTATCCCAGCTGATCTCATATTTTTCCATATGCAGCTCCCGGTTAGGGAAAATAATCAGGGTCATTTTGATCTCGTCTTCAAGATTCTTTATGGTCATCGCCTCATCTTTTAGCATCATCGCCGCCACCTTGGGGTTGACATTGACGGTCACCGTTGAGGCCTTCATCTTGTCGGCATCTCGGGCAATGGTGCGAAAAATTTCATAGGAGGTTGTGCGGGCTGATTTGATCCTGCCCGAGCCGCTGCAGCAGGGGCACGGCTCACACATGATACGGGTCAGATCATCCCTGTTGCGCTTGCGGGTGAGCTGAATCAGCCCGAATTCCGAAAATTTGAGGATATTGATGCGACTCTTGTCCTTTTTGATCGCCTCCTGCAGCACCCGGAAGACCTCGTCCCGGTGCTCCTCGCTTTCCATGTCGATGAAGTCGATGATAATGATGCCGCCGATATTCCGCAGCCGCAGCTGATAGGCGATTTCCTTCACCGCCTCCATATTGGTCTTGAAAATCGTCTCCTCCAGGTCGGTTTTACCCACATAGCGGCCTGTGTTCACATCAATTACGGTAAGCGCCTCGGTGGCCTCGATGATGATATACCCGCCGCAGCGCAACCAGATTTTTCTGGACAGGGCCCGGTTGATATCCATCTCAACCCCGTAGGCGGTAAAAATCGGAATCTTGCTGTCGTAATGATGCACCTTGGGCCGCAGATGGGGCACGAAGGTTTCAACAAAATTAATGACCCGCTCATAGGTCCGCCGATCATCAACCACAACCCGGTCGATGTTTGGCGAAAAGATGTCGCGCACCACCCGCAGAATGATATCCAGATCCTCGTAGACCAGGGTCATGCAGGACGCCTTGCCCTCTCTATCAAGGATTTCGCTCCACAGGTGCAGCAGAAACTCCATATCAGCCTCGAGTTCCTCATTGCTTGCCCCTTCCGCCACGGTCCTGACGATAAAGCCGGTACCGGCCGGCCGCAGTTTCTCGATATCATGGCGAAGTTTTTCCCTGACCTCCTCTTCCTCGATCTTTCTCGACACGCCGATATGATCGGTCATGGGCATGAAAACCAGGTTGCGGCAGGGCAGGGTGATATGGCCGGTCAGCCTGGCCCCCTTGCTGCCCATGGGCTCCTTGCAGATCTGTACCAGCAGCTCCTGTCCCTCCACCAGCAGATCATCGATACTCTTGCCGGGTACCCTGTTGCTTAAAGACTCCGGGGCCTCAATGCAGCAGCACTCTTCCTCATCCGGATTCTGGTAGCGTTTTTCAAAATCAGCCCGGTTGACGTGGATATCATCCACATAGAGAAAACCGGTACGCTCCAGGCCGATATCGACGAAAGCCGCCTGCATGCCGGGCAGGACGCGGACGACTTTTCCCTTATAAATATTACCGACCAGCCCCTTCTCGGTGGGCCGCTCCAGATAAAACTCCACAAGATTGCCGTGTTCTATCAAGGCAATGCGGATCTCGAAGGATGTTGCATTGATGATTAAATCAGTTGCCATTATCGGATTACTCTTTCTTCAATTTTCAGCACGCGTGCCTGCTGAAGCTCTTTTTCCGTGCAGGAAAAAACAGAGGAGACAATCTCCAGAGGTTTCAGACCCGCCTTGCATATTTCGTGAATCATTGCCAGTCTCAGCCTGCCGTCCTCGCTGAAATCAAGTGAGGCGACCTGGGGCCGGGCATCGATTTCCCGCTCTTTTTTCTTTCTGACCACTTTGATCGGAAAACTCGTGCTCTCCATGAAGTCGCTCGCCTTCTGCCGGTCAATTTCACCTTCAATTTCTATAAGATAAACATTTTCTACCTTTTCCGGAATATTCTTTTCATCGCAAGCCTCGATAGCAGTGATGGCAAGTCCATCTGGCAGCTGTCTGTTCAGCCGTTCCCGCCACTGGGCCGGATCAGCCAGCGGCTCATGGGTGTCAATGACCAGGTATTCCGCCAGGCTCTCGGTGCCCAGGGGCAAGGCCGGACTGAAAGAAACCTTGGGGCTCGGATTGAACCCTTGCGAAAAATTGAGCGGCAGATCCGCCCGGTTAAAGGTGCGGAAAAACAGCTGCAGCAGCTCGAGATGACTGATAAAGCGCGCCCTGCCGGTGCGCTGGTAGGCAAACCGGTAGAAAAAATGGGCTGGCGCTTGCGGTTCGTCCGCCGGGACCGCAACCCTCTCTTCACCCTCGCCGGCCTGACTGCTTGCGTTTACCACGGGTTTGATCTTTTTAAAATCACAGAGCCCGCACTGCTGGCAGCCGTTAGTGCGACAGTCGGGCGTGTACCCCTCGGCCAGTCCCTTTTCCAGCTCCTGTCTGAAGAAATCACGATCAAGGCCCACATCGAGATGGCTCCAGGGCAGGGGCTCGTCAAAGGAGCGGCGTCTGAGATAGTTCTCAAGCTCGATGCCAAGGGATGCGGCCGCCTGCCGCCAGATGTCTACATTGATATGATCGGACCAGGCCTCAAACCGGGAGCCATTGCGCCAGGCGGCAACAATCAGCTGCGACAATCTGCGATCGCCCCGGGACATGACCCCTTCAAGAAAACTCTGACGCGGATCACCCCAGCGCAGCTGGATGCGCCTGTCCCGCAGATTTTTCTTCAGAAAATCGATACGGGAAAAACCTTCCTCAATGTTCAGCTGGGGTTCCCACTGGAAAGGGGTATGGGGTTTGGGCACAAAGGTGGAGGCGCTGACCGTGATATTGGCCCTTTTGCCGGGCCCCTGGGCCATGGCCTTGCGGGCAAGCTCGGGGATGGCCGCCAGATCCTCCTCGGTTTCCGTGGGCAGGCCGAACATAAAATAGAACTTGATCAGTTTCCAGCCCAGGGCAAAGGCCGATTTACAGGTGGCAAGCAGGTCTTCCTCGGTGATGCCCTTGTTGATGACCCGCCGCAGCCGGTCGGTGCCGGCCTCCGGCGCCACGGTAAAGCCGGTCTTGCGCACCCGTTTGATCTGCCGCATGATCTCAGGCGTCAGGGTGCCCACCCGCATGGAGGGCATGGACACGGAGACCTTTTTCGGGACAAAGGTATCCATCAGTTCGGTGAGCAGCGGGGGGAGGCAGGCGTAATCGCCGCTGGACAGCGACAACAGGGCGATCTCTTCAAAACCGGAGGAAGCGATGCCAGACTTTGCCAGCCTCATGACCTCCTGGGGGCTTCGCTCCCGCACCGGTCGGTAGATAATGCCGGCCTGGCAGAAACGGCAGCCGCGGGTGCATCCCCGGGCGATTTCAATACCCAGCCGGTCATGGACGATTTTAAACAGCGGCACCAGCGGGGCATGGGAGGCATCACTTGCAAGAGAAGGCAGTACCCGCCGCCGGACAGACTCATACCCTTTTTTTAAAGGGGTCATTCCGGCAAAATTACCGTCATCATCATACTCGGGACGGAAAAAGGAAGGGACATATACCCCTTCGATTTCAGTCAGCTTATCCAGCAGCCTGGCCCGGCTCCACTTCTCCTTTTTTGCTACAACCATAAGGTCGGCAAGGTCAAATATGGCCTCTTCACCGTCACCCAGCAGGATGGCATCAAAGAAATCGGCAACCGGCTCGGCGTGAAAGGCGCAGGGACCACCGCCAATGACCAGCGGATGCTCTTCATTTCTCTCACTGGCAAAAAAGGGCAGACCGCTGCAGGCAAGAATGGTGAGGATATTGGAGTAGCAGAGTTCATAGGGCAGGGTTATGCCCAGCATATCAAAATCCGCCACCGGTCTGCGCGACTCCAGGGCAAAGAGCGGGGTATCGCTTTCGGTCAGCAGTTTTTCCAGATCAGTATCCGGGGCATACACCCGCTCAGCCAGCAGATCCGCCCGGCTGTTGAGCAGCTGATAGAGAATCTGCAGTCCCTGATGGGACATGCCGATTTCATAGAGATCGGGAAAGCAGAGCACTACATGCAGGTCCGCTTTCTGCCAATCTTTTTTTATGATATTGAATTCATTACCGCTATATCGCCCGGGTTTACGGACCAGCGGCAGAAAATAATCAGGATTCACTGAACCATTACTCTGTCAAAGGAGGGAGGTGCATCATAGCTGAAATCATCTCGTGAAAAGGAGGGGACATCCAGCCAGTCGGCGAGACGAATCTCCAAGGTACTGTTATGGACCAAAGCGGTAACGGTGACTTTGCCGGGCAATGGGCAGGCAGCTTCCGTATATTCATCATAGAGCACGTTGAAAATTTTTTCACCTTTGTCATTCATCACGATATGGCGGAGAAGGACGCGCTGCTGCTCGTCAAAAAGAACCAGACTTCTCGTGCCGTTGCCGTAGCTGATTTCAAACCAGTACCCCTGTTTTTGCCCGTCAAGAGTCACATCCAGGATCGTAATCCTGCCGGGATAGAGCCGGCCGATCAGCCAGTAGAAACCATGCTCCGGCAGAAAACCGGCCGGGGCATACTTTGCATAGGTGGTGCCCGTCACCTTTCCTTCATACTGTTTTGCCTCAAAAACCGGCACGTAACGGAAGAAATCACCGTCAGTGACAAAGATAACCATGGTCTGCCCAAGCGGATTGACGGCAAGAAATTTCAGAGAGGAAGGGGCCATGGCCTGCAGATAACCGCTGAGTTTCCCTTTCTGCCAGATCGAGGAAAAAGACACGGTGGCCTGGGCATCGATACAGCAGTGGCATGACTGCTGCCGGGCAATCACTTCCCTGAACTCCCGGATCAGCCGCTCCTGCTCCCTTTCCGAGATTTCTTCCCTGCCGGGCAGCGTGGCACAACCGGCCAGACAGAAAAGACAAAGGCAGAGGATAACCCCCTGCCAGAGTCCTGCCCGGGTCTGCCGGCTGTTAATCCTTTTTGTCACTGTCTTGCAAAGCCTTCAGCTCAGCCAGGGCATGGGCCTTTTTCAGGTCATCGGTATACAGGCTCACGGCCTTGCCGTAGGCCGCCACAGCCTTCTGTAATTGACCGTCCTTCTGATAGGCATCGGCGAGATGTTCCTGAATGGTCGGATCATCCGGCTGCATTCCTGCGGCTGCCTCAAGTTCCTTGACAGCCTCTCCGTACATGGCCATTTTGAAATAGACCCAGCCCAGGGAATCGCGAACAAATCCGTCATCAGGTTTGAGGTCCACCGCCCGTTTGATATACTCCAGGGCCTTTTCCAGGTTGACGCCCCGGTCCGCCCAGGTATAGCCCACATAATTCAAGGCGTATGAATCCTCCGGCGTCATGGCCAGCACCTGCTCCATCTTGGCCACTGCCTCATCAGGCTTGCCGAGGCGGTCGAAATACAGGCCGTATTCGAAAAAGACCCTGGGATTTTCCGGAAAGGTCTGCACGGCCTGATCGAAAACTTCCCTGCCGGCATCAGGGTCACCCTCCTCACGCAGCAGGCTGGCAAGGAGAAAGTAAAAAGAGGGCCGCCGGGTATCTTCACTGGCAATAACACTGCGCAACAGCGTGGCAGCGCGCTGGTTATCTTTTTCACCGAGCAGGATCTGGGCCAGCATCAGAACGGACTCCTCGTAATCCTTACTGGTGACAGGGACCTCCTGCAGCATCTTCTTGGCCTTATCCGTGTCACCGGACTCGTAATAAGTCAGGGCAAGCATCGATCTGGCCACATCCTTGTTCTCATTCTGCTCCAGCATCTTCTCAAAGAGGGCGATTGCCTCCGGATACCGCTTTTCGTCCAGCAATACCCGGCCAATGGCCAGATCGACAACGCCTGTGTCAGCGGTGTAATTTTTCATTTCCTGCAACTCGGCCAGCGCTTCATCGATTTTGCCCTGCACGATATAAAGACGTGCCAGGCGGCCCCTGACCTTGGTGTTTGCCTCGTCATCCTCCAGCAGTCGCTTATAAATGGCAGCGGCCTCATCATACTTCTGACGGTATTCATAAAGATCGGCAGCCTCATAGGCCAGCATGGGCGACCAGTTCAAAGCCAGCGCCTTATCATAGGCCTCCATGGCCTTGTCGTAATAGTTGAGTTCCCGGTACAACTTGGCCAGATAGCTATAACCGGCATAAGACTTGTCGTCCACCGTCACCAGTCTTTCCAGCATCTTCTGGGCCTGCTGGTAATCCCTCTCACTGGCGTAAAGGGCGCCGAGCATGAGTAACGACTGGGGGTCATCCGGGACAATCTTCAGGATAGACTCATACACGGTCCGCGCCTGATCCTTCTGGCCCATGGAGCTGTAAATATTGCCCAGCAGCAGTCTGTTCTGGATATTGGCCGGGTCGTCCGCGATCATCTTCTCCAGCTGGACAATGGCCTGCTCCTTTTTACCCATGTTGAAAAGCAGAACAGCCAGTTTCTGATCCACATAGACGGCCTGGGGATCACAGACAAGAGCCTTTTCATAAGCCTCCATGGCCTCTTCGTACTTCTGTTCCTCCTCAGCGGATTTACCCCAGAGAAAGTAAAAGTAGGCACAGGCGGAATCAGCAGGCTCATCATTGCTTTCAGCAGTGAGGGCTTCACCAGCTTGCAGGGTATTATCCGTGGCCTGACTGCCGCCTGAGCATGAGCTGTTGCCGAGGAAAAAAAGCATTGACAGGCTTATCACCCCGGCGGAAGCCAGGTGCCTTTTCCAGGAAGAATGTATGGACAGTATTTTTTTCAGCATTGCGTGAGATAAAAATTATTTAATGAAATTGAGTGTAAGGGCTATTCTACCATTCAACATCAGGGAATTCCAGCATTTAATAGCTGAAGTGCCATGACGTCGTGGTCAGCCCGGACAGAATCACCGGCCAAAATGCACGTTTTTCAACTCGCTTGTCGCTGCTAGCCAAGCCTGGACAAATGTTGGTTACCACTGATTTTCAGCCGAAGGAATAAGAGACCTGGCATGCTAGTCTTCCCTTTCCGGGTTAGCTGAAAAAATGGTAATCAGTCTTCAGAGTAATTTCAGTACTTCTCCGACCCGCTCATCCAGATCAACAATGCCTCTGTTCATCAAGGTAAACCGGCAGTGCAACCGCTCATCACAACAGAGCCCCTTGACCAGCACGTTCAGGTGCTCCATGTAGGACCGGTTGAGGGCCGCCTTCCCCTCCTCATGCACCAGCGGAATGGCAGGCTGAATCACCACCAGTTCCGAAAAGAATCCGTTTGTTACAGCAAAACAGTGGTCCAGATACTTCTCCAGTTCGGCATAATCAACCGCTGTGCCACCCTGAATATCAGCCAGGGTATAGGCCATCATGTCAATGGGCGTCCGGTCGCTGATAAAAGGGCCGCAGGCCCCCTGCCAGACTGCTTCTGCCGTCTCCACCACCTTATGCTGGATCCAGAGGCGGGTATGGAAATCCATGGCCGAGGAAGGGTCCAGACCATTGCGGGCAAAGACCTCGCTGGTTGTGGTCTGCAGAAATTCCATGCCGGTGCGCGCGGCAATCTCCCGGGCCAGGGTCGTTTTACCGGTTCTGTGGCTGCCGCAGAGGCCGATGCCCTTATTCATTGTGCGCCTCTGCTCCGGTTGGCAATGATCTCCCAGGCCATGGCAACCGCCGCCGCAAGACTTGCCGGATCGGCCTTCCCCTTGCCGGCAATATCATAGGCCGTGCCGTGGTCAACCGATGTCCGGACAATGGGAAGACCAATGGTCACATTCACCCCATCCTTGAAATGCAACAGCTTAAAGGGGATCAGCCCCTGGTCATGATACATGCACACCACGGCATCATAGTCCCCGGATACGGCCTTGTAAAACACCGTATCGGCAGGATAGGGGCCGCTTATCCTCCATCCGGCCCGCTGGGCTCGCAGTATGGCCGGGCGGATCAGGGTCTCTTCCTCATTACCGAACATGCCGTCCTCGCCGGCATGGGGATTCAGCGCCGCCACCGCCAGGCGGGGCACGGCAATGGCAAAATCCTGCTGCAGTGACCTTGCCGTCATCGCAATCAGCTTATCTATTTTTTCAGGGGTCAATGCGCCGGGCACGGCATGCAGCGGGGTATGGATGGTAACCAGGGTAACCCGCAACCTGGTGCCGGCCATCATCATGGCATAGTCACCGCTGCGGCAAAGTGAGGCCAGCATCTCGGTGTGGCCCGGGAAGGCGTAGCCCGCTTCATTGAGGGATTTTTTGGTAATGGGACAGGTGGTCATGCCGCTGAAAACCTGCTGCCGAATCAACTGAACGGCAGTTTCGATACAACAGCCCATGGCCCTGCCGGTTCGACTGTCCGGCCTGCCCCAGATGAGCGTTGCAGGATCAAGATCAGGGAAATCAGCTGGCCGGAAGACAGGGATGACCTGGGTTGCCACTTCATCACCGGGTTGCCAGGCGACAACCCTTGCCGGAATCCCAAGCTGCCGGCTGCACCACTCCAGAATTCCGGGATCACCCACAACAACTGCCGGGGCATCAGCGGCGCGGTGGTCTGCTGCGGCAAAAAACTTGAGAATGATTTCCGGGCCGATCCCCACCGGGCAGCCCATTGTGATGGCCAGCGGTTTCATGTATTAAAGAATTTCGCCTTCCCTTATCGCCACAAGCGTTTTAACAAACAGTTCATCTGCGCGGCAGCAACACCTCTGCCGTGCTGCCCAGTACCGGCATACATCCATTTTATTTCAGGGGCTGAGATCAAAGGCGTTCCGCACAATCTCCACTTCCACCGTTTCTCCGGGACGCACTGAGACAACATCAAAACGGGCCGGCTGCTCCGTACCGCCGTGGGTGATCAGATAATGCTGAGCAACCCTGGAAATATTCAGGCATTTTCTGGCAGTCAGGGCAGCAAAGGGAGAACCGAACCTTTCCTGGGTGCGGGTCTTCACCTCGATAAAAACCAGGGTGGCGCCATCTCTGGCAATCAGATCAATTTCACCATGCCGTGTCCGGTAATTTGCCGTGATGATTTTATAGCCGCGCTTTTCCAGATATCTTCGGGCGATTTCCTCGCCCTCTTTTCCGATGCTTTGCCGATGTCGGCTCATGACTGCCCTTGCCCATTACCGTGCCAGCAGTTCCCGCACCCCGCCGAACGTCTTGCGGTGGATCTCGCAGGGACCATACTGTATCAGTAAGTCTCGATGCTCTTTTGTCGGATACCCCTTATGTTTCTTGAAATTATACCGGGGATAGGCGGCGTGATATTCCCGCATGATGCGATCCCGGGTCACCTTGGCGACAATGGAGGCGGCAGCAATGGAAGCGCTCTTTGATTCACCTTTGACAAGCGCTTGCTGGTTCACTTTGAGAGGAACGGTAAACTTACCGTCAACAAGAAGAAAATCAGGCATTGCAGGCAAATCAAGCACAGCCCTTTTCATGGCAAGCAGGGAGGCCTGCAGAATATTGATCTCATCAATCTCCGCAGGAGTTGCGACCCCGACACCAATGGGAATCCCCATGCCGGTCAGGGTCGCAAATAGGGTATCTCTTTGTTTCTCTGTCAGCTTTTTTGAATCCTGAAAGAGAAAATAGTGGCAATCGGCCGGCAGAATAACGGAGGCAGCGACAACGGGGCCGGCCAGCGGTCCCCGGCCGGCCTCATCCACCCCGGCAACAAGACGGACACCTTTTCCCGTCAGTTCACGTTCAAAGGAAAAGGTATCCAACTCTGCAGGCAGCGCAGCCGGCAATTAAATAATACCCTTCTCCCGGATTCTGGCAGCCTTGCCGCGCAGGTTGCGGAGATAGTACAGTTTGGAACGCCTGACCCGGCCCTGGCTGTTCACTTCGATTTTCTCAATACGGGGAGAATGGACGGGAAAGGTCTTTTCCACGCCGACACCGTGGGAAATCTTGCGAACGGTGAAATTCGCTCCCATGGTTCCACGTTTTCTGCCGATGACAACTCCCTTGAAAATCTGCACCCTCTCTTTGGCGCCCTCGACAATACGAATGTGAACGCTGACGGTATCCCCGGTCTGGAATTTGGGGATGTCGTAACGCATGTTCTCTTTTTCGATCCGCTCTAACATATTCATAATGCTCTATTCCTGTTTTTTCTGGTGTTAATTCTATCTGAAATACACTGTTAAATGTCTCTATTATAATCCTTTATTCATCAGGTCTGCCAAGCAACCTGTCCAGCACGATGGAAACCGCCGACCGCACCGAAAGATGCCGGTAACCACCATAGCCGCTGATGGGCGGCAACATGTGATCCACTCCCGCCAGTGCCTGCTCGGTAAGCCCCCAGGCCGTGCCGAAAAGGAGCAGCACATGGCTGCCCTCATCTATCTTTTGCCGCATGACGCCATAGGAGATGCTTTTGGCATGCTCCCTGGCGCTGGTGGCCACCACCAGCGGCTTGTGTCCGTTCACTGCAGCCAGTTCATAGAGGCTCAGCAGGTCGTCACAAATCTTAATTGAGGCAAAGGCCTCTTTTCTGTCCGTATTGTAGCGGGCCCCGTAGCCGTCCTGCCAATGGCTGACGATCTCCCCCACCAGTTTCTGCTGATCCTGGTAAGGGGTGACGATGTAATAGGTGCCCACCCCGAATGTCCTGCCTGCCCGGGCAATATCGTGGATATCAAGATTGGTTACCGCCGAACCGATGATTTCCTGATTCTTGTTGTAAACAGGATAATGCACCAGGGCCACATCCACATGCACCGGCCAATTCAATTGAGCTTCTACGCCTCGCACTTTGCTTCAAGCAGCACGCCGTGCTTTTTGAGCACCTGCAGTTCCTTTTTGCTGAAGGTCATTGCCGCCAGGAGATCCGGACGTTTTTCCCGGGTCATTTTGACGCCGGCCACAAACCTCCACTCGGCTATTTTCGTGTGATCACCGGACAGCAGCACTTCCGGCGCCTCATATCCTTCAAAATCCCGGGGCCGCGTGTACTGGGGATACTTAATCCCCCCCCTGCTGAAGGTATCACCGGTAACTGATCCTTCGCAGCCGAGCACACCGGGCAACAGACGGGTGACGGAATCAATGATGACCATGGCCGCCAGTTCTCCGCCGGTGAGTATATAATCGCCGATGGAAATCTCCTCATCGACGAAATGCTGCCGAATCCGCTCATCCACCCCTTCATAGCGCCCACAGATCAGAATCAGATCATCCAGGCGGGAAAATTCGACCGCCACATCCTGGTTGTACTGTCTGCCCTGGGGCGAGAGCAGCACCACATGGCTCTTATCATGTCCCAGCCTGGTCTGCCTGATTGCCGCGGCCAGGGGCTCAGGCTTCATGACCATGCCCTCGCCGCCGCCAAAAGGTCGGTCATCGGTCATGGTATGTTTATCCGTGGCAAAATCCCGGATATCGACCAGTTCAACCTCAATTTTGCCGGCCTGCAGAGCCCGGCGGATAATCCCTTCCTGCAGAGGCGATTCCAGCAGATTCGGAAAAATAGTCAGGACATGAAAACGCATCAGTCGTTTATTTCCAGGAGTCCTTCCGGAGGATCAACCGTAATCGTTCCGGTCTCTGCATCGATTGCCACTACAAATTCATCAAGGGCCGGAATCAGATACTCCCGGCCGCGGTCTACCACCACAAGTATGTCATGGGCTCCGGTGGCCAGCAACCGGTTCACCGTGCCCAACTGCCGCCCCTGGGCGGTCACGACGGCCATACCCTGCAGATCGTCCCAGTAAAACTCATCGTCGTTCAGTTCCGGTATCTCCTGCCGTTCAACCAGAACCTGGCCGCCCGTCAACAGCTCGGCCTGACTGCGGGTATCAACCCCGGGGAGCTTTATGACGGCAACTTGCCCCTGGATACGGCAGCTGTGAAGGTCATATGACTTCGCCGCGCCCTCACCAGGCGGCTGAACAATCAGTCTGCTGTATGATGTAAAATTTTCAGGATTACCTGAATAGGGATAAACTTTAATTTCTCCCTTGATGCCGTGGGGCCGGCCGATTTCACCAACCGGCAACTCCCTGCCCTCTGCAGGCGCATTTTCTTCGCTGTTCAACGGCTGACGTCTCCGGGACGCATTATTCAACAATTTCCAGCCTGGCTCTCTTGTCCTGCCTTGTTGCCGCGGCACTCAAAAGTACCCTGATAGCCCTGGCGGTTCTCCCTTGCTTACCGATAACCTTGCCCAGGTCTTCCTTGGCCACACGAAGTTCAACCACCACAGCATCTTCCTGGGCGGTTTCATTCACCTCCACCGCCTGCGGCTGATCAACAAGCGATGTTGCAATAAAGTTTACCAGTTCTTTCATAGGAATTTTCTGCCAAACAGTCGAAAGACTATGCAGTTACCGCCATTTTTAAAATATTTCTCACGGTATCGGTGGGCTGCGCGCCCTGGTCCAGCCAGCTCTGCAGCTTATCCTTGTGGATATTGACTGCTGCAGGTTTCTGCATCGGGTCATAGGTTCCCACAATCGCCAGGAACTTGCCATCACGCTTGGACTCTGAATTTGCCACAACGATACGATAGAAAGGTTTTTTCTTTTTGCCCATTCTGGTGAGTCGAATTCTTACTGCCATACTCTGTTTTCCTCCGTAACCGGCTTTGCCGGGGTTGTTTATTGACTTTAAAAATTGATATTTTTCGCTATATGTTAACGGAACATGCCCTTGGGCAGTTTGCGCCGCTTCTGGCCGCCTACGGTCACGGGAACGCCCCCGACTTTACCCTTCATCTTTTTCATCATCTTCAACATCTCACTGTAGCTCTTGATGACCTTGTTCACATCCTGAACAGTGGTGCCGCTGCCTTTGGCAATCCGCATCCGGCGGCTGGAATTGATAATCTGATACTTGCGCCGCTCTTCAAAGGTCATGGAACGGATAATCGCCTCAACCTTGCCCAACTCCTTCTCATCCGGCTTAGGCATATCCTTGAGCTGCCGCATCCGGTTCAGGCCCGGAATCATGCCCATGATCTGTTCCAGACTACCCATCTTCTTGATCTGCTGGATCTGATCGAGAAAATCCTCCAGGCTGAAGGTGCTTTTCTGAATCTTCCTGGCAAGCGTGTCCGCCTTTTTCCGGTCAACAACCTCTTCGGCCTTTTCAATCAGGGTGAGCACGTCACCCATGCCGAGAATACGTGAGGCCATGCGGTCGGGATGAAAGATCTCCAGGGCATCGAGATCCTCTCCGGTACCGATGAACTTGATCGGCCGCTGCGCCACGTTGGCGATGGAGAGAGCCGCGCCGCCCCTGGCATCACCCTCCATCTTGGTCAGAATAACGCCGGTGATGGCAAGATCCTTGTTGAACTTGTCGGCAACCGTCACCGCATCCTGTCCGGTCATGGCATCGGCCACGAACAGTATCTCAGCCGGGTTTACCGCCGCCTTGATGTTGGCCAGCTCGCCCATCAGCTTCTCATCGATATGCAGACGGCCGGCCGTATCGATCAGCAGGGTGTCATAATTGCTGTTTTGCGCAACGGTAAGCGCATTTTTACATATGGTGACAGGATCCTGGTCAGCTTGCGAGGGGTGCACCGGCACATCGATGGACCGGCCAAGCACATGCAGCTGCTCGATAGCCGCCGGACGATAGATGTCGGCAGGCACGAGATAGGGTCTTCGCCCCTGTTTTTTCAACAGTTTGGCAAGTTTTCCGGCAGACGTCGTCTTTCCTGAGCCCTGGAGTCCCACCATCATCAGAATGGCAGGGGTTTTCCCGGCAAAATCCAGCCCTGCCGTGGCGCCGCCCAGCAGGCCGATCAACTCTTCATGGACAATCTTGATAACCTGCTGCCCGGGGGAGAGGCTTTCAAGCACCTCCACCCCAACGGCCTTCTCACCGATGGCAGCAATAAACTCCTTGACTACCTTGAAGTTGACATCAGCCTCAAGCAGGGCCATGCGTACTTCCCGCAGGGCATCATCAATATTCTTGTCGGTAAGCTTGCCGTGGCCGCGGAGGTCTTTAAATACCTTATGTAAGCGATCCGAAAGATTTTCAAACATAATATCCTGTCTCTTTATACAAGGCCTTCTCCTGGTGCAAGAAAGGCAAATTACTCACAGTAAACAAAGAAAAATAATTGGATATGAACAGAATGTCAAGATTTTAAATACTGAACTCCTGCTCCCCTGCGCCGGGAGCAGAAGGCAGCACAACGATCTGCCGTCTCAGTGCTGCAGGGTTTCCAGGCAGACTTTAAGCGAAGCAGGATCTTCCACCTGCAGGCAGATGCAGTCATGGCCCTTGGGCAGAATCTTCTTCAACAGACCGGTGAGCACATTTTTCGGCCCCACCTCGATAAAGGTGGTCACCCCCTGCTGCCGCATGGCGAGGATGGTGTCGTACCACCTGACCATGGAGGCGATCTGGCTGCTCATGATGGAACGGATCGCGGCGGGATCTGCTTCCGGGGCCGCGGTTACGTTAAAAAAGATCTTGCCGGCAGGTGCATGGAAGGCGATCGGCTCCATGGCCTTTTCAAAATCCGGCACCGCCTCGGCAACCAGTGGACTGTGCCAGGCGCCGCTCACCGGCAGGGCAACGGCCTTGCCGCCTTTCTGGCCGGCCAGGGCGGAAGCCGCCTCAACGCCCGCCGCATCGCCTGAAATGACGACCTGCATTTCCGAATTGTGGTTGGCGGCCACCACCACCCCTTGTGCCGCGACAGCCTGCACCACCTCCTGCACCTCGGCCAGTCCGAGCTTCAAAATGGCGCTCATGGCGCCGGGATGAGCGGCGCTTTCCCTTTCCATCAACCGGCCGCGTTCCGTCACCAGGCGCAGGGTGTCTTCTGCGCTCAGCACACCGGCCGCGGCCAGGGCCGAGTATTCGCCCAGGCTGTGGCCGGCAAAGAACTCAGCGTTGATTCCCGCCTGCCGCAAAGCCTGCAGACAGATGAGGTCCAACACGGTCATGGCCGGCTGCAGGTGCAGGGTGCGGGTCAGCTCTGTCAGCGGTCCTTCCAGGCAGAGTTTTTCCAGGGGAAAGCCGCTGACCTGCTCGGCCATGCTCATCAACCGCCGGGCATCATCACTTTCGGCAAGAAAGTCCCTGCCCATGCCGACAAACTGCGACCCCTGGCCGGGAAAAAGAAAAGCCGTTTTTGCGGCATCATTTATAGTAGCTGTCATCTTCAATCCTTCAATTCTTTTCTATCAATAATCCTCAACCAAAACACAAAAACCAGCCCCCGCTCAGGAAGGCTCCCCGTCCTTGTCCAGCAGGCTGGCCAACAGAAAAAGGCCGACACCGACCACGATGGCTGAATCCGCCACATTAAAGGCCGGCCAATGATACGTGGACACATAAAAATCGAGAAAATCCACCACCGAGCCGAAGCGGACCCGGTCAATCAGATTGCCCACCGCGCCACCGGCAATAAAGGCAAAGGAAAAGACATACACCGGGCTGCGCTGCCGAAACTGCCGAAAGGAAAAAAAGACAAAAACCAGCGCCAGGAGTGCGATGCCGATGAAAAAATAGGACCGCCAGGCCGGGTTGGCATTGGCCAGCAGGCCGAACGCCGCGCCGGTGTTGTGCAGATAGGTCAGGTTGAAGAAACCCGGCACCACCACCTTGAACTCATACAATCCGAAACGGGACATGATGAGCCATTTGGTCAGCTGATCGGCAACAATGATCAGTCCGGCCAGCAGCACCAACAGCAGAGACGATTGCGATCTGCCCCTTTGTCCCATCACTCGCCTGCTGGTCCGATCTGGGCGATAACCGAGGAACAGCGGCCGCAGATGGTCGGATGATCGGCGTTCTGCCCCACGGTCTCACTGCGCATCCAGCAGCGCTCGCATTTTTCCGAGGCAGCGGACTTGACCAGAATAGCAAGCCCCGGGATCTCCCCGCTGGCCATGGCCCCTACCGGCGCAGTTTCGGTTCTATGCAGCTTGGAAACGATACAGATGGTCTCCAGCGTCTGCCATTTTTCCTGCAGGAAATCGGCCAGATCAGCAGGAACTGCCAACCACACCTCGGCCTCCAGCGAATGGCCGATAATCTTATCCTGCCGGGCCACCTCCAGCACCTTGGTGATCTCGTCCCGTACGCCCTTCAGCCTCTCCCAGGTGAGATTCAGATCCTTATTGAGATTGCCCTCTTTTATCGGCGGGAAACCGGCCAGAAAGATATTTTCCTCCCGGCCGTCATCCGCGGGCAGATGATTCCACACCTCGGCGGCGGTAAAGGTAAGCACCGGGCTCATCAGCCGGGTCATGCCGTCAAGAATCTCATAGAGCACCGTCTGGGCCGACCTGCGGGCCAGGGAACTGTCCAGCTCCGTATAGAGGCGGTCCTTCAGGATGTCTAGGTAAAAGGCGCTCATGGTCACGGTGCAGAAATTATAGAGGGTATGGAAAACCGTGTGAAACTCGAAATACTCATAGGCATTCATCACCCTGCGCTTGACCAGCTCAAAGCGGGAGATGGCCCATTGGTCGATCTCAGGCATATCGGCCACCGCCACCATATCTTTAGCCGGCGAAAAATCGCTGAGATTGCCCAGCATATAGCGGACGGTATTGCGGATCTTCCGATAGGCGTCGGACAGGCGCCTGAGGATCTCCCCGGAGATCTTGATATCATCCCGGTAATCCTCGGAGGATACCCACAGCCGCAGGATATCCGCGCCATACTCCTTGATGATTTCACCGGGGGCAATGACGTTGCCGATACTCTTGGACATCTTGCGGCCCTGGCCATCCACCACAAAACCGTGGGTCAGCACTCCCTTGTAGGGCGCCCTGCCCCTGGTGCCCACCGAGGCGAGCAGCGAGCTCTGGAACCAGCCGCGGTGCTGATCGCTGCCCTCCAGATACAGATCGGCCGGGGTTGGCAGACCGCGCTGCTCGATCACCGCGGCAAAGCTTACGCCGGAGTCAAACCAGACATCGAGAATATCTGTTTCCATGGCAAAGTCCAGGCCGCCGCATTTGCCGCATCTGGCTTCAGTGCCGATAAAATCCTGCAGCTCATGGGAGAACCAGGCATCTGCCCCTTCCTTTAAAAACAGCTGCTCAATCCTGCTGTTGATCGCCTCATCGTTGATAATGTGTCCGCACTTGGTGCACATGATGGCCGTGATCGGCACGCCCCAGGCCCGCTGCCTGGAGAGGCACCAGTCCGGCCGGCCCTCCACCATGCCGTAGATGCGCTCCATGCCCCAGGACGGAGTCCAGTTGACCTCCCTGATTGCCGCCAGGGCTTTCTTGCGCAGGTCATTGTTGTCCATACCGATAAACCACTGTTCCGTGGCCCGAAAGATGACCGGCTTCTTGCAGCGCCAGCAATGGGGATAACTGTGGGAAAGCTTGGCCTGCTCAAGCAGAAAGCCTGCGGCGCGCAGATCATCGCAGATCCGCGGGTTCGCCTCCAGGATATTCATGCCGGCATAGGGACCGGCCTCATCGGTGAATCTGCCGAAATTATCCACCGGCGAAAGAACCGGCAGACCATAGCGGAGACCGGTGAGATAGTCCTCCCGGCCATGGCCCGGCGCGGTGTGCACACAGCCGGTACCGCTGTCCAGGGTCACATAATCAGCCAGCACCATGACGGATTCCCGTTCCAGAAAGGGGTGTTTGCATTTTTTCCCTTCAAGGGGCCCGGAGGCAAAGGTGGCAAGAATCTCATAGCCGGAGATGCCGCAGGCCTCACAGGCCCGCTCCACAAGTCCCTCGGCCATGAGCAGCACCTCATCACCCACCTTGACCGCCGCATAGGTGAACTGGGGATGCAGGGCCACGGCCAGGTTGGCCGGCAGGGTCCAGGGGGTGGTGGTCCAGATGACGGCAAAAACCTTTTTGCCGGACAAA
This sequence comes from Pseudomonadota bacterium, assembly GCA_018816555.1. Lineage (GTDB taxonomy): Bacteria > Desulfobacterota > Desulfobulbia > Desulfobulbales > SURF-16 > SURF-16. Next base: position 8,446 of record JAHIVT010000142.1, on the reverse strand, counting down.
ACGGGAACCACGTCTCCCAAATCCTCATCCAGCGGGAATTTCACATAGATGGAGGGCGAGGAATGGTCTTCGTATTCCACCTCGGCCTCAGCCAGGGCGGTGACACAGGAGGAACACCAGTACACCGGTTTCTTGCTGCGGGTGACCGAACCGTTGGCCAGGAAACGGTTGAACTCCCGGGCAATGGCCGTCTCATATTTGAAGTCAATGGTGAGGTAGGGATTGTCCCAATCCCCCAGCACGCCCAGCCGTTTGAAATCCGCCTTCTGTTTTTCAATCCATTTCTGGGCGTATTTGCGGCAGGCGCCGCGAAAGGCGAGTTTGCCGATGACTTTTTTCTTCTCGCCCAGCTCCTTGTCAACATTATGCTCAATGGGCAGGCCGTGGCAATCCCAGCCGGGGATATACGGGCAGTGGAAGCCGGCCATGCGCTTGGATTTGAGGATAATATCCTTTAACACCTTGTTGAACGCGGTGCCGAGGTGGATGAAGCCGTTGGCATAGGGAGGTCCGTCATGGAGCAGATAAAGGGGGCGACCTTCACTGGCCTGCTGCACCTTGTTGTAGAGCCCCTCCTGTTCCCAGATCTTTAACAGCTCAGGTTCCTTCTGCGCAAGGTTGGCCTTCATCTTGAAACTGGTCTGGGGCAGATTAAGCGTCGCCCGGTAGTCCATGGTCGTGTCTCCGTATATAAAAATTGATGATTCGGTATTTATGCCCCTGGAGGGTATTTATGCCCTTTAAGGGTAAAAATATCCGACAGATTCCTGACAGTCGCTCGTCAAAACCCAAAAAACATGCATCTTATAACAAACCAGATAGAATACCAATTCAGTTCCAACTTGCAAGGGTTTAATGAGCTTCAGACCGGAAGAATGTTTTTTTTGTTTTGCACCTTGCCTCTTTTTGCCTTTCCGGTAAAATGCAATCCTCTGTTAGCATGAAAGTCATTTTCGTTGCGCAGCGTGTCATCCTTGCAGGAGCGGGCCATGCCCGCGATACGGGGATTTTGGCAATGCCACAGGTCGCGGGCAAGGCCCGCTCCTTGCGCACTTTCATGCTTTATTGCTCCCGCTTGCGTTATCATGCTTACAGGAAAACATTTCATCATTATTGCCCGGCCTAAAGAAACCCGCGTCAGAGATCAATACAGGCGCTGACTTCCCGGCCGGCGGAATTTCATCCGGAGAAGAAAGACCATGACCCCGAAAGTAATAGCCTTGGCAGGCAAAGGCGGCACCGGGAAAACCACCACCACGGCCCTACTGATCAAATATCTGCTGCAAAAACAACTAACCCCGGTGCTGGCGGTGGACGCCGACGCCAACGCCAACCTCAACGAACTGCTGCAGCTGGAGGTAGGGGCCACCATCGGCCAGATCAGAAAGGAGCTGAAAGGCGATCTGCCGCCGGGCATGACCCGGGACCAGTTCATGAACATGAAGATCCAGCAGGCCATTATCGAAGAAAGCGGTTTTGATCTGCTGGTCATGGGCCAGCCCGACGGACCGGGATGCTACTGTTCGGCCAACCAGTACCTGGCCATGACCATGGACCACCTGGCCGCCAACTACCGGTATATTCTGGTGGATAACGAGGCGGGCATGGAGCACCTGAGCCGCATGAATCTGCGGGTCATCGATTATCTGCTCATCGTTTCCGACCCGTCGGCCCGGGGCATCCTTACCGCCCGCCGCATTGCGGAAATCACCGGCCCCCTGGGACTCACGGTGAAAAACAGATATCTCATCGTCAACCGGGCTCCGGAGCCCATGTCCCCCGAGCTTGACGCCAAGATCAGAGAAGCGGTGCAGGAAAGCGATCTGCCCCTGGGCGGCATTTTCCCGTCCAGCGAGGACCTGATCAAACAGGAGATCATTGGCGGCTCCTATTTGAAACTGGGGGATTATGTGCCGGTGGTGCAGGCGGCCTTTGCCGCCTTTGACCGGATTTTCATGTAAGGTGGATAGTCTGAAGGTGTTTAGTCTGTTAGCCACACAATGAGGAATCGAGACGCAGCCATATCCCGGATGAAGCTGCCCGGCAACCCATTTTTCCCAAGGAGCGGGCCTTGCCCGCGATAACGGGGTTTTGGCAATGCCAAAGGTCGCGGGCATGGCCCGCTCCTACGCCACGATGGCATATCTAGCTGGAGTTACAATAAAAAAACGGATGGCGGCGCAGTCATCCTGCCCGCCATCCGTCCTTCCATGAGCCATGAGCCATGAGCCATGAGCCATGAGCCATGAGCTTACCGGCTCATCAGCTTAACAGCTAATTATCTCTTCATATTAATGACATCCGTGATCATCTCATCGGTGGTGGTGACTATCTTGGTATTGGCCTGAAAACCTCTCTGCACGGTGATCAGATTGACGAACTCCGTGCCGATATCCACGTTGGATGCCTCCAGGGCGTTGGGGGCAATGGTTCCCAGACCGTTGCTGCCGGGAGCGCCTGTCACCGGCGCGCCTGATTCGGTGGTTTCGGTGAAAATATTGCCGCCTCTTTTGAAGAGACCTTCCAGGCTGGCAAAATTTGCCAAGGCCACCTGGGCCTTCTTCAACACCTGGCCATTGGAATAGTTGCCGGTAATAATGCCTTCCGTATTGACGGCCACCGCCTGCAAAAAGCCTGAGGCATAGCCGTTCTGATCCTGAAAAATGGTGGTGGAGCTGTTGGCGTACTGGGTGGTGGCCAAGGCCTCGGGAGAGAAATCCGCACTGACGACTCCTCCCTGCAGACTGCCATCCTCACCGCTCACATCGGCCTCCAGGGTGAGGAAAGCTGTGAGACCATTGCCCCAGGGGTCGGCGCCGGAAATCGACCCGTCTGAAACCGAAGTCATGGCCAACTGACTGTGATAGCCGGTGGCGGAAGCCTCATCGGCCACGCGGTCGGTGAGTACCAGACGGCCGGCAAAATCAATCTCCGCATCGGCGTTAAAGGTGGTCTCAAGCCAGGTGAGCATATCCTGCACCGTGCCCGTATTGGTGGGAGTGATCACCGCGTCAACCGTATAGGTAGCGTTGACCACCGGGGTGCCGTCACTGGCAAAGCCGTTAAAGGTAAACACATCGCCGTCTGCTATGGCGGTATTGGTGCTGTCAAAAACCTGTTCCCAAGGGGTATTCGCCGTAATGACCGGCACGGTGCCGCCGGTGCTCAGCCCCTGACCGGTGGAGAAAATCTTCTGCTTTGAGGTGGTGATATTGATGACGGTATCGCCATTAACGCCGCTTTCACCAAAGGGATTGGCGTCATCCTGGGTGGCGGGACCGGTTACGCTGCCGTCCACCACCACATTGGTGATATGCATGCCGCTGTTGCCGGCGGTCAGGTCGGTCATTTTCAACCGGCCATAGGCGTCAATGGTGGCGGTGCAGCCGAATGCCGTACCCACGGCATCGAGAAACTCCTGCACCTTGGCATCGGTATTGACATTATAGGTTACGGAGGCATAACTGCCGTCATTCTGAAAACCTTCAATGAAGATGGTATCGCTGGAGAGTGCAACACCATCGCCCTGCAGCTGCAGCCCATTGGTGTCATAGACATCGCGCCAGTAGGTTTCGCTGGTGATATAACTTGCGCCGGTGAGGTTGCTGTCAACCGCGCCAAGCTCGCTGACCAGCGACTGCCGGGTGGTTGAGGTCAAGCCGCTGTACTGGGCGCCGAAGTTAACCAGCACGCTCTGGTTGGTGGTGGCGCCGGTGAAGTTGGCCTCAAAGCTGTAATAGCTGTCCGTATTTTCCAGAATAATCCGGTTATCGGACCGGGCCGGATCAACATTGCCGTCCGGCGGCACGTCATAGGCGGAGATCTCCTTGATATTACCCGAGGTGTCAAACTGGATCGTACCGTAAAGCAGGGCGCCCGCCCCTTTATGATCCTCGTAGTTATAGGTGTCATTGGGGGCATAAATGGACTGCTCCCGCTGATCCAGATAGCGCAAATCCTCGGAAGGGTCACAGGTTATCAGGTACTCCCATTCATTATCCCTCGTGGTCCGGTCATAATAAATTGAGATATCATGGCTTGCACCCTTGGAATCGTAAATCTTGATGGCAGAGGTATATTCATACTGCAGCGGATCAATGGGGGCTGTGGGTTTGATCGCCGACGCGTTGGTGCCGTTCCAGGAATCAAACAGACGCACCTCGTTGAGTTCGTTATCCTCCCGGGAATCGAGGTTGGCGATAACTTCCACCAGTTCGGTTTCAACCGGAGGGGTGGTCTTATCGATGCGCATATCGCCGATGGTGCCGGCCCGCTCGCCGGTGGTCTTGTCAATGGTCCAACCCTGGACAAAATATCCCATGGGTGTCACCAGATATCCTTGCTGGTCAAAACGGAACTCACCTGCCCTGGAATACATGTCCGCCTCAGCGTTTTCCGTGGCACGGAGCATGAAAAAGCCCTGGCCGCCAATGGCCATATCCGTGGCGATGGAGGAACTCTGAAAAGAACCCTGGGCAAAGAGACCGTCAACGGTGCTCAGGGTAACGCCACGGCCCACCTGGGCCGCGCCGGATGCGGTGGAAACCGACTGAGACAGCACATCCTGAAAAACCGTGCGGCTCGACTTGAATGCCAGGGTATTAACGTTGGCCACGTTATCACCAAGCACGGACATGGCATTACCCATGGTGTTAATGCCGCTGATACTTGAATACAGTGAACTTGCAATCGCCATTATTTATTCCTCCTTACTCTGAAAGCCCGCAACCGAGCCATAGCACACCATGAAAGATCTTTACCCGCCAAAGAACATGTCATTTTCTATAAAACACTGACCACGGAACCGACATCGGCGCCGACCCAGTTATCCAGTTTGAGCTGTGCCGCACCGCTGTCAAAGGTGACTCCCGTCACCATGCCGCTGACCCGGTAATCCACCTCAAGTTGTTCACCCAAGGCATTATATGCCTTGACCCAATAAGTATAGGCGCCGTCGTCAACGGTTTCACCCAGGGCATCCTTGCCGTCCCATTCCAGGGGATAGGTGCCGGAGGACAATGCCCCGGCATCAACCATCTGCACCAGATGGCCGCCGGCATCATAGATTTCCACCACGCAGGTATCGGCGTCCTCGGGCAGAATATACTCCCCGCCGCCCGGCACACCCTCATTGACGCCCATGGTATTGCCGACAATCTGCACCTGGTTGTCAAGCAGGGTCAGCAGCTGCAGGTTGTTCTGGGAGGTCTGGTAATCCAGCAGCTTTTCCATGTTGCTAGACATTTCCAGGGTGGCCTGCATATTGCTGAACTGGGAGAGCTGTGACGCCATCTCATAGGTGTCCATGGGTTTCATCGGATCCTGGTACTGGAGCTGGGTGATCAGCAGATTCATGAAATCATACTGATCCAGTTCTTTTTTACCCACCGTCGGATAAAGGCTTTCCTCTTCATACTGGGGCAGGGTTGTGTTGACAGTTGATACGCTCATGGGAATTTCCTTTTCTTATTTTCGATCAGACAATCAGGTTGATGCCGTTTGGCTGTCCATCCGTACGGGTCGACGCAGCCTGCAGATACAGCGCATCAGCAGGAAGATCCGCCATGGTTTCCATGGCAGCCTTTACCGTCTGCCGGGCCATTTCAAACCTCTGCCAGCTCTGTCCGTTATTCTCCTGGCCCACGGAAACAAAGCATTCCCCGAGACTGAACCCTCGCTGGCTCATGTTTTGCTTGAATTCTTCCATGTTGCTTTCCAGCATCTCTTTGACCCGGGCGTTTTCCATGTTGAATGATACGGATATGTGTTCATCCCGCACGGTGAGATTGACCCTGACCTCACCGAGATCCTGGGGAAAGAGGCGCAGCACTAGATGATGTTCCTGACTTTTCAGCCCCTTGATCACCCCGTCGGAAAGCTGCTGAAAAACCTGTTGCTGCATCTGACGGAATGGGGTTCTGGCAGCGGCTTCTCCTTTGGTTGCATCCGGAGTGGAAACCACACTCTGACCTTCCGACTTGACGGCGAAAGTTGTAGCCGGCTGGCTGTCGGATTCGGTTTTTGCCACAGTCACTTCTCCGTCCGTCTGGCCAAAGGTCATTTCGCCGGAAAAATCTGCCGTATCATCCTGTGCTGTCGACTGGTCGAATTTTTCAGCAAGCCCTTTGACCCATTTGGCAAAATCACTCTGCAGATCCTGCTCCTCCTGAAACTTATTTTCCTGCAGTTTGCTTCCCTCAACCTTGACCCGGGCCAGATCAACCAGCTCCTGCAGTTGCTGGAAAACGGCGCTGACCGATTCCTCCACCACCGGAGTGAAGCCCACACCCTGTGCTTCAAAATCAGACTGGGAAACGATCTTCTGCAGATCAGTGAGGAATGCCGGCAGATCAACCTTCGGCTGACTGTTCTTCACTGCGGCAATGGCATCATTTATAATACTCTGCAGCCTTTCAATGGTGAGCTGAGTCGGATCTCCGGCATTTTCTTTCCCCAGCACCTGGTTCAGAAACCTTTCCGGCAAAAGCTCATTCTGCTTTTCCAGGGTAAGGCCGGCCTCTGACAGCAGATTCTGCAGCTGCTCCGTCTCCCAGTCCGTCAGGGTGGCCGGGACAAGTCCTTCTTCCCCGGCCGCGCTGTCAATCCCTTTAACCAGCAGGCTCAGGTCAAGCTTTCCGTCACCGGTCACGGCCTTGTCGGCTATCTGGGCAATGGTTTCCTCATCAATACCCATTTTCGCCAGCAGCGCTTCCAGCATGGGCAATTCGGCCTCAGGGACGGTGGTGGGGACGGACTGGTTCATTTCCTGAAAATGGCTGGTCAATGCCTGAAAAAAATCGACCAGGCTGACCTTGTTGTCCTGATTTTGCAGCTGCTGCAGGAACTGGGCAAAATCTGCCTCCTCCATTCCCGCATCAGCGGCAAGCTGTTGCAGGATTTCCGTATCCGGCAGCTCCGCCTTCCATTCGCCGGGGACCCCGGTCTTCTGTTCGGCAACATTCTGCAGTTCCGCCAGAAACTGGCTCAGCAGTTCTTCTACGGAACCGGCCTTGGTTTCATCATCGCGCTGCTCATCGGATTTGCTTTTGGCTGCACGGGCGGCATTGTCTTCGGCCTTGGACGCCTGCCGGCTTTGCGCATTATTTTGGGCAACTCCCAGCTTATCTTTGTTGCCACCATATTTTTTATCCAGCTGGCGGTCGAGATGCCGGGCAAAGGAACTCTCGAAATCACGGGTTCCTCGTGTTTTCTTTACTGACATCTCCGGTCCGGGAACAGGTAAAACCGGGTTCATTAGAATGGACATGCATCGACCTCCTGGCACATAATTTTTTTTCTTGAAGCAAGCTAAATGCAACCGCAATGCCAACATCATGTGCCGTCAGCGGATGAAAAAATGTTTTCCGGGAAAAGTTATCATTTCAGGCTGTTAGCCTGGCAGGCATAAAGGGATGAACAAATAAAAAAAACGGGCAAGGGATATTCTCGCCGCAATATTATGATGAAGTAGGAAAGAATTTCCCCAAACAGCCTATAGAAGTGGGAAGGTCTGGTGATGGAGAGTTTTCAGGCAGGATCAGGGGATGACAACAGGAAAGGATCGGCTTGGCGGCGGAAGGGATAAGTATCTCCAGAAAACGAACAGCAAATGAGATCAAGCGAAGAAAGGGAGAAAAAGGGGAAATTTGTTACAATTCAGCTTCGTCTGACAGACTTGAACCGCCTATTTCGTTTCGGATAGCACCTCCCACACCTTGAATGCCAGATCTTGCCTGGCAAAAGGCTTCTGAATAAAGTGCACATCCTCATCCAAAACGCCATGGTGGGCAATCACATTGGCCGTGTAACCGGACATGAACAGGCGCTTAAGGCTCGGATATAAAGACAGCAGATTTCTGGCCAGGTCCCTGCCATTCATCTCGGGCATGATCACATCGGTCATGAGCAGGTGAATTTCTCTGGAATGCTCACGGGCCAGGCGGATGGCCTCGCCCGGCGTGCCTGCCCCCAGAACGGTGTAGCCCAACCGTTCGAGCATCATCGTTGTCATTTTCAGAATCGCCGGTTCATCCTCCACCAACAGGATGGTTTCGCTTCCCCGCACATCGGGCACCACCGGATCTTTCTTGCAGATCTGATCCGTTTCGGTTTCATGACGAGGCAGGTAGATCTTGAAGGTAGTCCCCTTTTCAAGTTCGCTGTATACATTGATGAACCCATTGTTTTGTTTGATAATACCATAAACAGTGGCTAACCCCAATCCGGTGCCCTTATTGACATCCTTGGTGGTGAAAAAAGGCTCGAACAGATTGTCCAGAGTCTCTGGCGCCATGCCGCTGCCATCGTCGCTTACGGTAAACAATACATACTCACCGGGGACAAATCCGACATGGTCGGCGCAATAGTCTTCGTCAAATATCGCCTTGCCCGTTTCGATGGTGATCCTGCCCACATCCGTAATGGCATCCCGGGCGTTGACACACAG
>JAHIVT010000141.1 GCA_018816555.1 Pseudomonadota bacterium | reverse complement strand
GGCAAAGAAAAAGGTATAGTCACCGCTTGCCAGTTCTGCCGTATCCCCCCGGAAAACAGGAGATTGCTCCAGCAGAAAAAGGTTGCCGCGATACAACGCCGACTCCTCGCCCACCCATGCTCCCTGATCATTCAACCACCTTTTTTTGCCGGTGGGGTCCACATACCAGATCATGAAAAGCGAGGGCACAGCAGCGGTGACCTGACCGATTGCCGCGGACAGCAGCAACTCATTGCCTTTTTTGAGAAAAAGCCGGTCCTCTTCACCGTTTCCCAGGATGAGCGGGGCAGGACTTACGCTTTCAAACACATAGGGTAAGCGGACAGGCCAGACATGGAGTTCAAACGATTTCGGGTAATTACGCGGAGTGCCCTCCTGCAGATTAACGGCCCAGGCAAAATAAAGATTCAAGGGATTCGTGTCTTGCACCCAGTAGTCACGGGCTATGATATCAGCAGCACCCTGGCTCTTCAGCCAGGCGGCAGGCTCTCCTTCAGCCCCTTGCAGCAGATCCCGCATAGTGGCGAGATCAGGCAGCTGCCAGTCGGCATATCGCCCCTTATATACGGCACATGCCAGCCGGTCGGGTTTACTATTTAAGGCCTCCACCACCTTGCCGGCATTTTCCCAGGTTTCCGGCAGAAAACATGCCCCGTCATTGAGCCACATCAATCCGGTGATATTATCGGTTACCGTACCGTCACCATGATCGGTAAAACGTTTGACCGGCCAGACGATGGCCCTGCTGCCGCCGATGGGTTCCAGCAAAAAGGGATCCTTCACTGCTCCGGCCGACAGTTCCTGCGCCGTGATCCTGCTCCGGTCCGGCCTGCCGGCCACTGGTCGAACCGGCCAGAGACCCTGCACCTTTTCCTTTTCCACGGCAAATAATTCGCCTGAGCCCAGCATCAACCCGAAGGCCGCTACGGGTCTTGCTGCCGCAGTGGTTGATGTCCAGTAGTGGGAAAGCGGGTCGATAAAAGGAGAATCAGCCGGCAGAGCGGGAAGATCGCGCCGGTGATCAATCAAACTGCGTAATTCATGACGGTTGGGCAGAGACCAGTCCTGATAACGGGCTTTCAGCCCTTGGCAGTCATATTTTGCCGGATCACGGTTAAAGTCATCTATTGCCTGCAGGCCCTCCTGCCAGGAAACACTCCCTAGGCAGGCGCCATCCTTGAGCCACATCAGTCCTGCGGCCTGATCCGTCACGGTGCCGTCGCCATTGTCAACCAGGCGAACGGCCACTGCGGTCCCGTCTGTCGGCGACGCTGCCTCCTCACCCTCCTGGGCCGCTGGTTGCCGGACCAGCAGAGAGAAATTCAGATCAATCTTACCTGCCAACCTGACTTCACCGCTGTCAAAATGAAATACCCAGGCACGATAAGGGTTCGGTCCGGTGGTCCTTGACCAGTATGCCGCTGATTGCACATTTTTAAAACGGTGCCTGTTCAACCAGCCCCCGGCCGACACCTCCTCCGCATCAAACAGCACCTCAAGCTGGCCGATCTCAGGCAGCACCCAATCTTTGTAGGCGGCAAGCCCACGGCAGCTGTCCAGGCGGGTTACATCGTCGCCCCCGCCCCCGGCAATATCCATGGCTCCCTGCCAGCTCAACCGGCCCAGGCAACTTCCATCCTGCAGCCACATGAGACCGGTAAGACGGTCCGTTATCGTACCGTCGCCATTATCGGTAAAACGCGGGTCGGGCCATACCGCTCCAGCCTGCAGATCCCCGTCCTGCCCGGTAGCGGACTGGTCAACAGCTGTCCCCTTGTCATCATAGCAGGTGCGCTGACCGGTACGGGGCAACTCCGCAGAAGCGTATCCCGTGGCCGCAAGCATTGACATGAGCAGGAGAGACAGAAGTACTGCCGCCAGTCGGCCCGGAGAAAAGCAATGATATCTTTTTGGCAGCAACAACCTCATACTCCGTTACACTCTTTTGCCGATTCCGACAACCAGGTCGGCCGGCATCTTTGCAATTTCATCACATAGGTTCACGGCACCAATAATTTCCGGTGGCAGGTGATACAGAAAGTCGGTCCAAAGGGACGCCGCAGGAGATAGACAGGCAGGTCCTCCTTTGCCCTGGTTTCCTCATGGAAAAGGTGACAGGTGATACAGCCGATCCTGTTTTTTTCGTCAAGAGGCATATCCGCCGGAATGGGAAATGGCGCAACAACTGATACGGGATGACGGAACTCACTGCCAGCCTGTTGCGGTTTACAGGAATAAGCCCCATGGCACCTCAAGCAGATATCCTGGATATCGACATGAAAACGCAGCCCCCCTCCTCCGAGCGGCAGGGCCACATGACAATCCAGACACCTGACCTGCGAATCATCATGGGGCCCGGCGGCAAACAGGGATGATCCACTGAAAAACCAGACTGTGATCAGAAAAAAAAGAAAAAATCTGAGCATCATAGCTTAAAAACCTGCATCTCCTTTTTCATTGCTCTGAGGTGGTGCCTGACGCGCTCGGGTACGTTCTCCTCTTCTCCTGCCCTGTTGCACAGATTGCTGATCTTTTCAGCCTGGAATCCCAGGGCGGACAACCTGCTGTTCATGGCCTGCACCATGCTGTTCACCTCTTCGGCGAATTCCTGGAATTCATCATTTTCCCGTAACTTCACTTCACTGCGCAGATCTCCGGCAGCTATCCTGGCCAGGGATCCCGCCATTTTCTTTAATGGCCCCTCGATCCTGGAAAAAACCTTCCGGGCGGTAAAAACAAAAAGCAGCACGACAAAAAGAGCGGTCAGGATGGTGCTGATAACCATCTCCCCCATCAGCAGATTTCTCATTGGCACATCGGGCAGTCTCATGGCATAGAGCGTGGCATCCAGTTTTTTCTGGGCAAAATACCGGAAACAAAAAACCGCCACCACGCCGCCGGCCAGGGAAGCTGCGGAAAAACCCACTATAAAACGGCCCTGGACAACCTTATCGATAAAATAATTTCTTCTCTTAAAACTCTGTGTCATCTGTTTTTCGCCTTCTCTCTTTTGCCTTTTGCCTTCTTACTTTTCACTCTTCCCTCAATCCATCTGGTGGCAGCTAAAACAGAGGGCGCTGTGCTCATTGCTCATCACCAGATCATCCTCAAGATGGGAATAGGGATTATGGCAGGTGCCGCAACCCAGCCTGCCGTTATAGAGCTGGATACGCGGATCAACCATGGCCAGGGGCCGCAGATCCGTTTTCCGGCCATGCTTTAAGCGGGCCTCTTCATAATCGATGCCGATGGGATGCTTGCGTTCAAGCCCCATACCGGCAGGATCATAATTGCTGCTATGCTGCCAGACCCCGCTGGAAATGGACACCGATGATCCATAGGTGCCGTCATGGCAGGAAATACAGTTTTTCGACGTTTCATCGAGGTCCTGCCCGTAACCGGTGGAGATATACTTTGACTGGAAATGCGCCTCGCCGAGCCCCAGCTCATGGCCGCCGGCAAGGGTACTCTGGGTGTGGCAACCGGCGCAGAAGGCCCGGCCCCGCTCCTGACGCCGCAGAAAATATGTTTTTTGCCCCAACGCATCGATATGAGCGGAATGCACGCCATGGCAGGTGGTGCAGACAAGCAGACCTGACGGGGCAAGGGGGAAGTCTCTGGGGATACTCACCTGCTCGGGGCGCACATCATACGGATGCATGAACCCGGAACGCAGGATGTCACCATGACAGCCGGTACAGGCTCCGGTCGAGCTGGTCGTCAAGAGCGAGTTAGCCGAGTTCGGGTCGCCCTGATGACACATGCCGCATTCGCTCTCCTTGAAGTCATGGGGATTTCGCTCCAGACAATAAACAAACAAATACAGGACGCAGACAAAAAGCAGAGAAAGAAGAACGGATTTTTTCATACCACTGACAATTATAATTTGTACTTGCCGATGAGAGTGGAAATTCTTCCCGCCCCCTCTCTGATTTGATTGAGCGCCTCCCGACCGTCCTGGTTTTTTTCAAGAAGCTCAGCTTGTTTTTCCAATGTCTCCATCTCCAGCATGACTGCGGTCAGTGTCATTCGAAAATTATCATTCATCCGGTTCATTTCCTTTGCCAGAGGGTGTACCACGTCAGTCTGCCGCAGCGTCACCCGGGTACTTATCTCACCTTTACCGATACTGCCGGCAAAAAGCCGCAGACGATAAACAGGCCCGGCAACCCGGTGAGAATACAGCATGATGGTGACCGCGATGCAGCCCAGCGCCACCAGCACCGTGCTGCCGTATATGACAAGGGATTTATAGAAAATATCGCGGTTCAGCTGAGCCAGCATTCGGTACCCTTCGCTATAGGTCGGGCCGATGGACTGGCGCATCATCAGAAAAAAAATCCCTCCTGTAATCAACAGGCCGGCAAAAAAAATCAGCGCGCAGCGGATAACCATCATGCGCATGTATGACTTGTCAATGACCTGATAGGATCGAGCATCACTCACAACACATCACCTCATTTATCGTTTTCCGTATTCCGGCTTTCCGGATGCACCGTCCTGGCCTTGCGGTCATATTGCCGGGTCTCATGGCAACCGGGGAAGCAGCTGCCGCCATTTTCCGTCATCTTGAACTTCACCGGCATCCGCCAGTTGCCGAAGGAAACCGTATCCGCCATCATCTTCGGCTGCTCCGCCCCATGCATTTCGTGGCAGAGTTTGCAGCTCCTGCCCCGAATGGCCTTGTTCACATGAAGATAGTGGAGATTAACGGTGCCGTTACGGAACCCGGTGGAATAGGAGGTATCCGGGAACATGAGCAGATCCCGCTTGTGGCAGGAAAAGCAGAGCTTGTATGCCTCGGCGTCATAATTGATGAATGGTTTATCGGAGTAGCCTTCCGGCAGCAGTTTCCTTGCCATGTCGTCATGTGGGTCATGGCAGAGATGGCAGCTCGCCTTGGTTACCGGCGAATGCAGATAGCGATGGGCAAGCATCGTGTCATGGCAGGAGACACACATATCCTCATGGAGAGCCGGGGGGGTTTCGCCGCCCTTGGCATGCTGGTCTCCGCTGTCAAGATGGCAGGAGGAGCATTGCGCCTCAGCGGGATGGGTCTGTTTTTTCTCCGCAAAGCCGGCATGGCACTGGGCCGTGACACAGCCTGTCTGGGCTTGAGCCCGGAAGCCTGTTGCCAGGGAAATTGCAATAACGATAATGCTGAAAAATAATGGTCGCATAGGCTAAAAATTTACATTGATGATTCCACTGTTAATTTGCCCATTTCCTCGGCTTATTTCAGGAAATAGGGGGTATCCCCGCCATGGGCATCATGACAGTTGACGCATTCCATATTGTGCTTCATGACCAGTTTATGCATCTTCGAGGCCAGCCGCTCCTCCTGGTGGCATTTGGAGCAGATTTCGCTCACGCTCTCCTGCAGCAGCGACTTGTTTTTTGAACTGTGCGGCAGATGACAGGCCAGACAGTCCCGCACCGAGACCGGGCCATGGATGTACTTTCCTTTGACAAAGCCGACATGGCAGGTTTCGCACAGCTGATCGGCCGGATAGAGGAGCAGATTCTTCTTTTTGAAGTCATGGCAGCCCTGGCAGTTTTTTTCCGCATAGGGCGGATGGCTCGAACCGACGACAACGGTCTTTTCCTCTTCAACGGAGCCTGCCGCAGCCTCGGCCAGCCTTTCCTCATAGTAGGTGTTGAAGATATCACCCATATTATCCTTGCACAGCTGCTCAAGCGGCGGCAGGTCCGGTACCCCGTCAAAGACATTAGTCAGCCTTTTCTGGTTGATGAGCGGATCGTTGGAGCAGCCGGCAAAAGCCAGCAGCAATGATCCGCAGACAAGGGGAAATAAGATTAATAGCCGTTTCATGGTTTTATCTGCTCAGTATCCAGTGGCTCTGTTTCCAGTGACTCTGTGTCCGCAGCAGCAGGTTTGCTCTCTTTCTCAACCTCTGGATGTTTTTTCTCTTCCTTCTGCTTCGCCGCCCCGGGTTTACTGTAATCAACAGGCGCCTTTCTGTCGTAATCCAGTGAACGATGGCAGCCGGGCACACATCCGCCGCCGGTGTCGGTGGCCACGAATCTGATGGGAATTTTCCATTTACCAAAGGGAATTCCTTCAGGATTGATCAGTTTCTGGCCATTGCTCGCATGCACGCTATGGCAGGCCAGACAGGTACGGCCCTTCTGTTTTCTGACCACATGGCGATAATGGAGATTGTCCGTGCCGTTACGAAAACCCGTCTGATTTTTTACCGGCTGGGAGGTAAGCAGCTCTTTATCATGGCACTCAAAGCAGAAGTCATATTCATCAGCCTGATACGGGGCATAAAAGGTCCGGGGGAAGGGACCGGTCAACAGCATGGCGAAATTACTGCCATGAACATCATGACAGGCACCGCATTCTCCTTCGGCAACCGGACCGTGCACCACCTCTTTACCCTCTATCTCCTTGCGGATGTTGAAGGGGGCATCGGTGCGGCCCGGATCATCCTGGCCATGGCAGGTGAAACAGAGATCAGCCCCTTCTTTTACAAGCAGGGCAGGATATTGGGAAAAGTGGGCAAAATGACAGTTGCCGCATCGCTGCCTGACATAAAGGGCCTTATGCTTGTCCAGGGAGGTATCATATTTGTTTTTGATATTCTCGTGGCAGCCGAAGCAGAGATTGATACTGTCGCCTTTCAACAGGCTGGGCTGGTCGCTGCTGTGGGGCATATGGCAGGCGCCGCAGTCAAGCTTGCGGATGGCGGTATGCAGGTGGGCTGCCTCCTCCATGCTCGCCGCGAAATCCTGGTGACAATCAAGGCACAATTCTTTCAGCGGCATTTTAAGCAGACCTTTCTGATCGGAACTATGCGGGTCATGGCACGCGGTACAGGCACCGGAGGCAGACGGGCCATGTTTCAATTGGCCGTTGAACCCCTCCTGATCATGACACTGAAAACA
The DNA here is from genome assembly GCA_018816555.1 of Pseudomonadota bacterium. Taxonomy (GTDB): domain Bacteria; phylum Desulfobacterota; class Desulfobulbia; order Desulfobulbales; family SURF-16; genus SURF-16. The sequence continues at coordinate 29,206 of JAHIVT010000141.1, read as the reverse complement.
GAGGTCGCCGCCCTCTGCCGCTACGGCAAAGTCCTTCCCCGCAGAAGACGGATGTTGCGGGTTCACCTGTTGGTGGCAGGACAGGCAGTCATCCCCGTCAACAGGGGCATGGACAAACTGCTTCATCTTCACTTCAGCATGACAGCCGTTTGCCAGACAGTTATCGGCCCGGCAGTCATGTACCGCCGTAAGGAACAAAACAGAAAAAACTACCAAGACGGAAAAAAACAAAGGGAAAAGGCGATTTCCCCCATCGGTCGTGTTATTGCGATGAGATAAAATCTGCATGAATGTCGATTTGTCCAAGTGCATACCGGATCTTCTTAGTTTTTTTCCGCGAATTTATTTTTACTGGCCTTGGTTGCCCACAGCTCATGGGCCACCCCATGACAGTCAGCGCATTCCTTAAACTTTGCCCAGATTTCCAGGGGATGCGGCTCGCCATGACAATCCTGGCAGCGGGGAATCATGGCATGACGTCCGGCATGGCACTGCACACAGGGCACTTTTCTGTGTTTTGACCAGGTAGCCGCCATGATTTCATATACATCCTTATGACAGGAACCGCAGTCTTCCGAAACAATATTCTCGCCGTATGCCACCACAAGGGGCATGTGCGCCTTATGGCAGCCATGGCAGCTTTCACGCCCCATGGTGTCGGAATGGGGCAGATGACAGTTCTGACAGGGCTGGATCTGGCCATGAAAGGTATGACAGGCCGAGCAGGCCAGTTTACTGTGAATGCTCGGGTTGGCAAGCAGCTGTTCACTCTGTTGTTTATGGCATGCCAGACAGGGGGCGGTTATATCCCGGGTAAAGCTGATCTCCAGCGGTTGATGCGGGTCAGTATGACATTTTAAACAGCCGGGCAATGCAAAATGAGGCCCTTCCCGATGACAGCGACTGCAGGACGGAACAATCTCCATATCAGCCGGCGGATGCCCCTGATGACAATCCAGGCAGAGCTGCCGGTGGGCCTTGCCCATGCGCTGCAGGGTAAGGACAATACTTTCATGACATTTGACGCAATCCCCACCGCGGACACTAGAACGAACGGTCCCGCTCTGTTCTGCCTCGGCTGCCCGAAGCTGCGAAAACTGCACGTGTATAAAGCCACATACGCAGAACATGATAAAGAGATTAGTAATATTTTTCAAATTCATCAGCTTTGATTGTTGACAAAAATTTTTGGTGATGTCAAGTTATCAAAATAATATTTATGTCACAGTGTTATCGTTATTTTCTCGACACAGGACTTTACTGGCCTCACAAATTGCTGACGCCTGACTTCTTGGCAAATTATCATGCTGCACTCTGCAAAATTTCCAGCCCGTTAGGTGCGTCAATATGAAAAAAGCAACATACTCCCTGCTGGTTTTCACCCTGCTGCTGGCAGGGGGTTGCTCCTGGTTCCAGCCGACCCAGCAGAAAGGCGACAATACCCCATCTGCCAAAAAAATTGCCGGCAGATGCACAACCGGAGATTGCCAGAACGGCCAGGGAACCTGGCTCTATGACGACGGCAGTCGTTACGAGGGAACCTTTGTCGCCGGCAAACCAAGCGGCACAGGAGTCCTTTTTCTCCCATCCGGTTCCATGTATGAAGGCAGCTTCAAATACGGCCAGTATGATGGCGGCGGCTACGTCCTCTTTGCCGATGGCACTGATGCGGAATGCGAACAGGGCAACTGTGTCACCGGTCGCGGCATCTTGCTCTGGCCCGACGGAACCCGTTACAGCGGCGAATTCAAAAATGAAATCCGCGAAGGTTTCGGCGGTATGGAATTCGACGACGGCACCACCTATTCAGGCAATTTCAAAAACAACATCTACCAGGGAGAAGGCACCCTCTCCCTGCCTGACGGCAGCGAATACCGCGGCGAATTCAAAAACGGCCTGTTCAACGGCGAGATGCGGATCAGTTTTCCCTCTAAACACCAGTACCTCGGGCAGTTTAAAAACGGCAAGGTGGTTAAGGGCCAGGGACGGGTCACCTTTCCCAATAACACCAAAGGCACATGCGTCAAAGGCAACTGTATTGATGGCGAGGGGACACTGGAGTTGGAAGACGGTTCGGTGTATACAGGCCATTTTCTCCACTGCAGCCGTCACGGTTATGGTATCTATACCTTTGCCAGCGGTTCAATATATGAAGGTGAGTTCCTTGCCGGCAGACGCAATGGCCACGGCATCTTCACCTATACCAGCGGCCTCACCTATGAAGGAACCTTCAGGGACGGTAAACGCCATGGGGAAGGCGTCTTTACCTTCCCCAACGGCGACACGAAGAAGGTCCTCTTCATTGATGGTGAAATGGTCAAGTAGTGAAGCGTTCAAACGTTTAATCGTTTAAACGCTTAAACGTTGAAACGCTCCCTATTTCTGTGCCTTGACCGTCGTCTCCCCGGCCTCCTGTTGCAGATCATCTAGCAGGATCTCAACCTTGGCATCTTTCCTCAGGTCCTTCATCCATTCTTGCCGCCGCTTCTCCTGGAAATAGGGGGACAGTCGGTCTTCCAACATGGTGCGCGCCTCCTCTTCCGTCAGATCGCGGGCCGGCTCTTTATGCAGCACCTCAAAAATATGGAAGGTATCCCCATCCTGCACAACACCGCTGAACTCGCCGACCTTCATGCCCAGCATTTTTTCAAATATTGCGGGATTCTTGTCTTTATTGACCTGATAGCGACGGACAATGAAGGTGCCGTCGAGCATCAGTTTACTGAAGTCATTATTGTTCTGCGTGAGCTGCGCCTGGAGTTTTTCCGCGGTGGCCCTTGTCGCCTGTACATCCTTGCCGGCCATGACCAGAATCTCCTTGATCTGGTAATTTTCCGCCTTTTTTAATTTGCCGGCTTCCTTGTACTCCTGGTAGAGCCTATCCACCGCCGCAGGATCTTTACCCGACTTCTGGTACACCTCGCGGCCGGTGATGCCCTCAAGAAGCTGGCTCCGGTCAATCCTGACCCTGAGCTGCTCCTCGGTCAGCGCAATGTCGGCAAGATAGCCCGCGAATCCCTCTTCCGAACCATAGCTGCTTTTGAGATTATCTATTACCTCCTGGGTTCTTTCCGCCTTGGGCTTGATGCCCTGCTTTTCAGCCTCCGCCACCGCCAGCTCTTCAAAGATGAGACGATCCAGCGCCCGCTGTCTGATCTCCCTGGTGATCTCTTCGCTGGGCTCCTGGACATCTTTGTAAAAAGCGCTGGCCACTCGGTTCATCATACCCAGCAGGTCGTACATATTGATCTCAACGCCATTGACCCGGGCCACGATCTCCTTCCTGGCTTCTGCCGCCTTCTTGCGGTTGGACTCTATCTCATTCTTATCCGGTGTTGCCACCGCCTGCTCGCTGGTCACGGAGGCCCCGGATGCAGCTGGAGAGGGCGCAGGAGTACTTGCCACAACAGGAGTAGTGAGGAGCACAGCCCCCAGAAAAATTGCCGTAACAGAGTATTTGATTCGCTTCATGGAAAACTCCTTATGGGACGTTTTTTATTTAAGTTCTAAGTATTAAGTTTCAAGCAGGGGGTATTCGGGAAAGCTACAAACAGGACAATATGTCAGGCAGCAAAGTTCGTAACTATTCTTCTTCACCCTCTTCAAATTTAATAATTAAATCTCAAATGAAAAGAGCAGGCGGGAACTTGCCCCGCCTGCTCAGTCATTGGTTACTCTTTACCTTCCGTCACTGACTTGCTTGTTACGGCAGAGTTACGGAGAGATCACCATCATCGGTGGAGGTAAAGGTGGTCATTGTATGCTTGGAGTCGATTGCCTCAACGATGATGTTGTAGCTGCGACCGCCGCGGGCATAGGTATGGTTGATACCGCTAGCCAGAGTGGCTACGTTGGTGACCACGGTACGTGTCCGGTCACCCCAGTAGATGTAGGCGCGAACCACGCTTGCATCCAGCGTCGGAGCAGTCAGGGTGACCACTTTGCCGGCCACGCTGGCGGCAAAGTCAACTACTGGCATCGGAGCCTCAACGATCATGGCTGTGGCGGTTACCGTATCGGTATCACAGATGCCTGCCTCGTTTCCGCCAGTGGCCGGATTGTCGTTCATACAGACGGTGACACTCACATCAACATCACCCTCAGCACCATACACTACAACCTTATTGGCTGCATTGGTGCCGCCGACAACTGTTCCACCGTTGGTATCAAAGGAGTAGTTGCAACCAGGCGCATAAGGCACATAGACACCTTCTACCAGTGCCGCACAGGTTGACCTGCTTGCATCAAGCGTAACAGTCAGATCTGTATCAATGCTGGACAGCGCACTGAGGTTGGCGGTTACTTTCAGCGCAGCCTGAGACTGTGCCGTACCCGGATTCATCAACAGGGCCAGTGCCTGCGTGGTGTAACCAAGGTACTGGTTGGCGCTCTGGGCGGTGGCGATGTGACGTTTGCCGTCCATGGCTGTGGCTGCCGCGGAATTACACGGGACAACAGCCGGGGTCATGGGGTTCGGTCCGCCCATGTAGTCATAGCAGTAGGCTGCCTGATCCCAGCTTGCCACATGGTTCGGGTTGCTCGGGTTCTGCTCGCCGCCGACAGCCCATTTGACTTTCGGGCTGCCATCACCATTATAGCTCTGCTGCAGGTCGATCTTGAAGTGTGACACTGCGTCATGCCTGTTCAGCAACAGACCGAACGGGTTATGCTGAATCTCAGCCATATCGGTCATGGCGCCTTCGCAGTCGGCATCTGCCATACAGGCGCCGTTGTCGCGGAAACCGCCGGAACATGCTCCGGGAACGCCGTTCACCGGATCAGCACCAGCACAGGTACCGTTGATCATGCCTGCATATGCTTCCATACCAGACATACCGGCATAGTTCGGCATACAGTTGTTCACACTCTGTCCCGCCATGGGGCTGAAGCTGACCGGGCCGGCGAACGGGTTACATCCCAGGGTGCCTGCTCTCTGCAGTTCTTTGAGCGCAAAGCCCTGGATACCGGCAACACCGTCATACATACCCATCTGCATGGCTGTACCGGCCGGGAAGCCCATGGCCTGATCAAAGGTCGTGGTCATCATGCCGATAACATGCTGCAGCTGAGCGTTGCCGCCTTGCGTGCCGAACATCTGGTTATTGGAGAACCATGAATTTGGAGAACACTCGGCGGTCATATTGGGAGCGCCGGTCATGGGGTTAAAGTAGTAGTTGTGATGGTCGGTGTAGGGGTTAAGCATCCCGCCCATACCATCTGCAACCATCTTGGTCGGATCGCCCATACCGCACATGCCGGCGGCGTCGAAATCGGCAAACATGGCCATCCAGTTCTTGACGATCTCGTAGGCGCCTACGCCAAAGCCAGGCATACCGGCATTGGCCACGGGCTGTACGTAACCCTCAAAGAAACCAATTGAGTAGGGTGAGTAATTGGGGCTGGCCGCATTCATGGAAGAGTGACAGCTGACACAACCGCCGCGGTTCTTGCCGCCCAGTGCCCAATCTTTCGGCACAACGCCGTGGGTGACGTCAAAGTCAGCCTGAACAACGTTGAGGAACTTAACGAAACGGGCATCGGTACCATTAACCTGACCGTGGAAGCCGTCCAGCATGGCATTGATCTCAGCCTCGGTATCAATCTCCCAGGAGTCGACAATCTGGAAACCGTCAAACAGAGGCACGGTGTTGCCGCCGTTGAGACGCATGTCGAATGCCGGGTTATTGTCGCGGACATACTCGGCAACCCTCTGCAGGTCACGGTTTTTAACCGGTGACGGCAGTAAGGCGGTGTGCTCGTCCAGGATATTGTCCATGGGCTCGCCTGCTGCCACCATACCGGCATCATCTTTAACCAGCACGCCGCTGTTCGGCACCATCTCGTACCAGGTGGGCAGCAGTGACGGCAGAACAGGATAGATCTTACGCTCGCCGTTCTTGGTCATCCATTTGCGCAGTGAAGGCACGGTTTTATGGGTGCCGGTCACCAGGTCGAAGTTCCAGTCCAGGGTGTTCCTGAAGGTGCCGCGGGCAAAACCTGCGGTCCAGTCGCGATATTTCAGGCGGCCGGGAGCGGAATAGGTCTCAGGCACGTGACAGGTCACGCAGCCGATCCTGTCGATATGCAGCTGGGGCAGACCGTTATGCAGCGGAGTCGGGGCATTAAGAGTACCGCCGTTTTCCAACAGTTTCGGGTTGTCGCGAACGGTATGGCAGCCATCACATCTGATCTTGGCATCGAGGTTGTTCTTGCCCTTGGTGTCCGGGTAAGAGTCAGCCTGGGCAAACTGATGGTCCATGGCGTAGATACGCTCGGCCGGATATTCATAGCCGTGTACCTCTTTGGCGGGGATATCCTCATAACCGAGATTTTCAGTGGTATTACTGTCACCGTCAACATCGTTGAGATCCTTGGTGGTGGAGCCCACTGCGTAATGGCAGGAGGCGCACTCCATGCCATGACGATCATGAACGTCGATATCCGGCATCTTGGCTAGCTTGCCTTTTGCATCAAGGATCGGGTCGCCGGCGTTGGGTACGGTGGCAGGATCCATATCCAGAGTGCTCGGGACAAACATGGACATGCCCCAGCGGGCGTTGACGCCGTAATCATCGTTTTCTGCGGTGATCTTGTGGGCGCGTTTACCCATACCGGTCTTGCAGCCGAAATCGAACCAGTAGTCGTCGTTTACAGCACCTGCTCCGTTATCGGTATCCAGATCGCGGCTGGCACCCATATTGCCTGAAGGCATGGGGTTGGACGGATCATGGATCAGGCCGTAGTTGCCGTAACCGGTACGCATGGCCATCATGCCGGGCAGACCCATGGTTTGGTCATCGCGGGCGTGGCAGACGGAGCAATTCTCGCTCTTCGGAGTATAGGCGAGATTGGTATCCTTGATTTTGACACAGTCTGTTACATTTGTAAGATAGTACGATCCTGAAGGAACTAAAGTGTCAGGATCAGTACCGGTATAGTATTTACCTGCCACAGGATGTTCAGCATCAAGGGGAAGTCCAGCAGTACCACCATAGTCAACAGTAGTTCCAGTTTCATAACAGGCGCCGATGGCGTCTCTCACCGCTCTGGTAACAATTGTGTTTTTCAGGACCAGCTCTGCGGACGTGGCCACTATAACCTTGCCGCCCCAGTCAACACCGGTAAGCTGATTATCAGCGTCAAAAGTACCCTTTGCGCCTGCGCCCATGGAGGCGATGAGATCCATACGGCGCTGCTTGAGACCGAAGTTGCGGTTGAACATGTCATAGGTCCACTCACTGTCCGGAGACACGGTGCGCATGCCGGGGAACATGGAGGTACCGGAACAAGTCGGATCATTCATCGGTCCGATGGCATTACCAGGACCGCAGTCCAGGGTCTTGTACCAGGCGGAACCGGGGTTGGAGCCGTTCAAATGGCACATCAGGCAGTCCATCTCTGCCTTGTTGGTGTCACTCATGTTGCCCACGGTGACGTTGTCCCATGAGGTTTCGTCTGCCTGTGTAGCGGGATCATCAGGACGGGCATATTTCAGCACATATGCGTCACCCGGCCCTGAAGCTTCGCTATAGGGCTGAAGGTCACGGTCATATTCCAACTGACCGCCGCCGACATGGCAGACGCCACAGGTGTTAACCCAGGACTGGGCACCCATCTCAACGGAAAGAGGGTTGGTTAAAGGATCTGCGTTTTTAGCCGCCAACTGGCGGTTTGAGGGGGGTCAGTACTTGCCGAACATGCCTGGGCTGGAGGCCCAGAACTTCCCGCCCACCGCATGACGCAGATGGTTGCCGTAGTCCTCGTTCCGTCCCTCCTGGGAGTGGCGGCCGGTAACAAAGCCGTGTTTGTAGGCTTCTACGGTATAGGTAACCCACTCGGCCTCGCCGGTGGTCTCATTCTGGATACCTTGGGTCTTGACAACGGTTTTTGCTGCGCCGCCGCCGTCATAGCTTCCCTTGACACTGACCGGGGCATCGAGTTCCTTGCCATTAGCGTCATATGTGACCGGGGTTGTATGACAGGCACCACAGGTCATTTTCGGGCTGTAAGGCGTAGTTGCATTGCTGATAATATTCCCGGCACTGTCCCTCAACGGAATGTTCGCCGGATGGGCAAAGGCATTGACGCCAACCATCAGGGCTGCTGTGGTCAGGGCTGATACCAGTAAGCCGTTTTTATACCTTTTTCTCATTTTTCACTCCTTGGTTAACTTCTTCTTTTAGTTCGATCTTTGCCGGCGGTCAAAACGGTTTGGGGGAACCGGTCCTACACTTAACAGCCGGGAAACAATCTCATGCTTGTAACAGCGCTACCTGAAAATCTGAGAAAGATGACAAGGCATAAAAGCAAACTGCGTGCCCAGCCTGGGAATTACCCCTACTTTTTAGTTAACTATTCGAAATAAAATACATATTTTCTTACCACCAACCAGATAACCACCCATCCTCCGCTTCGTAAAACAGAGGACCTTCACCCTGAAAAGGGGTATTTCACCCTTTTGGCTGATTTTGGTTTTTTTCATGGGATATCAAGCCCATAGCCAACCGAATTTATTGGGGGCAAACACCCAATATTGTCCATTTTATCCAGGAAGGAATACCCAATTTCTTCTTTTTCCCGCTGAAAATGAAATCGCTTTGCCCTCCCCTCAGGACCCCCCACTTTTGATAAACGCTATCGTTAAATCGCTAATATTCTGACTCGACAGAATAAATTTCTTAAAATCAGTAAACAGAAAAAAAAAGGATTGGTGGGGCAAATACCCCACCAATCCTTTTATCGCACAACACCGAGCGGGAAAATTCTCCCACCCTCTGCTGCCTTATATTATTCAGGGAATGAAAACAACAAGATCCGGGTCGTCGGCAACGGTATAGTTCACCTTGTGATAGGCCGCGTCATAGCTGGTTACACTCATCGTAAACGTTCGGTTGCCTACACTGTAAGTGTGGGTCATGACATCGGTTGCCGGGTGTGAGTAGACGGTTTTCTTGCCATCACCCCAGTACACATAGAGCCTTACGACATCAGCGGGCAGAGTGGCGGTAAGCTTTACGGTTTTGCCGGTCACCGTGGTGGCAAAATCAACCACCGAGGCAGGAGGGGCAACATTTTCGGCAGTAACCGTCACGCTTGCCGTGTTCGACTTGCCTGTCACCGACTCACGCATGGTCAGGCTGGCAGTATAATCCCCCTCGGCGCCATACTGGTAGATCACTGTATCCGTGCTGTTGCCGCCGACCACGTTGCCGCTGCCGCCGAAATCCCAGGTATAGCTACATACCCGCTCTTCCGGCACGCCGTCCACGTTTTCGTAACAGGAGGAGCGACTGGCATCAAAGGTAATTGTCCGGTCTGCGGTGAGTGAGGGCAGGGCGCTGACATAGGGTGTCACCACCAGATCAATATTCACCCCCCAGCGGGCCGGATCGGAAAAGCCCCAGTAGGCATGACAGGAATTGGCGGAACAGGTGCCGCCGCCCTTGGCAAAGCTATAGTTAAAGGTCAGGGGCTGGTTGCCGTCGGCAGGCCGTCCGGCAAAAGTCGGTGCCGGGACAACGTCATAGGCCTGGTTGGCATGCCGGGTGCGGTCATGAATTGTCGCGCCGTCCGTGGTGGTTTGATAGTGGCATATCCGGCAACTGCCGTAGCCTGCCAAGGCATGGCGGCCATGGGTATCCTTGCGCGGATCATCTGCTCCTGTTGCCATGGGATAAGGATGGCAGCTGCTGCAGGCCAGCGGCCCCTGCGTATCCCAGGAAGGGGTGGCGTTGGCATTGAGTTTGCCTGTTGACACCCAGGCGCCGTTGCTGTGGCAGTAAACATTACTGCAGGTCAGACTGTTGCCGAGGGTAACGCTGGTATCGCCTGTCCCTTCATAGCTGTAGGGAGATTGCAGCCCGGCCTGCCCGTCATAGTTTGCGATAACGCCAACAGGGTTAACCCCAAAACCGATCTGGATTCTGTTGTTGTCCGAGATGGGGGATGTTGGCATGCCGCCGGTATGGCAGCTATCGCAGCTGAAGTTATACCCATCCGCCGTGGCATGCAGGGCATGGGCTCCTGCCGTTGCGGAACCTGTTTCAGCCGGCACAGCCACCAGGCCGTCCCCACCCCGGGCCGTATCCACCACCGGCGGATTACCGTGGCAGGAGTTGCAGTTGGCATTAAAGCCGCTCTGGTGCTCATGGCAGATGGTACAGTCCTGACCATTGTTATGGCTGGCCAAGGAGCCATCGTTGCGCCAGTATTTAGTCTGGGTGTGGCAGACCTGGCATACCCCGTTCGGCGTGGAATCGCCGCCATCCGGATCCATCCCGTCGTTTGCCGCAAAGGTGGCGGGTCCACTGAAGACCACCGGTCTGCCGTTGATCTCGCTGGTGATGAGCTGTCCGAAGATCAGGCTGAACTCCTGGGTACCGCTGAGCGCGCTGCCGGCATATGTGCCGTTTACCGTAATCGAACCCGCGTCTGCCGCTACCACCTCGGCCGAGTAGTCCACATATTCCGGCGGTGTTCTGGTATTATCCAGCAGACCAAGGGCAACCGTAAAGATCAGGCCCCGTTCCGGACCGCTTTTGGTGCTCCACAGCGCCGGATCACTCCAGGCCGGATCAATGATATTCAATGAATCGATGGAAAAGGTTGTGGTCTGCTCTCCTATCTGATAACCGCTGAAGCTGCCAGTCACCAGCGGCAGGGTGCATTGCGCCGAGGTATGGGGATCATGACAGGTCACGCAGCCGAAGCCGGCGTGCCCCTGCACCGCCGGTGCGTCCAGTTTGGAATAGTTGCCCCCCGTGTCATTGTCATGGCAATCGGTGCAGGCCGTGGTCGTGCCCTGGTGATCGACATGACAGTCAAGACAGTAAATATTATTCTCCAACCAGTGGGGTGACTGGGCGGCAATGGCTGCCTTGCCCAGCAGCAATCCTGCCATTATGATCAAACCGCTCAAGGTATATCTCTTAGTCATTTTCACTCTCCTGCGGCACCGACATCCCTCATGGTTGTGAAAGACAGCGTGCCGACATCATCCTGGTATGCAAGTTGAATGGAAAAACTCTTTATCCCTTTGTCCGACCGTCACTTTCACGGTGTCCCGTAAAACTGATGGCAGCGGTCGCATTCATGATCATCCCACCAGCGGTAGGGCGTTCCCCAGACAACGGTATCCTCGGCCTTGGTCCCGCCGTTATGGCAGCCCACATTGGTGCAGGTTTTGGTTGCAGGGTCATAGGAGGAACCTGCGAAGTCATAGGTTTTCATTCCTGAAGAGGCGTTATACGTGAAACCGTTTTCCGTATCAAAAACCACATCAACGGCGCCGTTCACATGGTTTGCCTTGTCAAACAGGGCAACATCGTTGTAGAAGCGCAGGCCGTCCGTGCCGATCCCCGTGGTGCTGGGCTCCCGCACGGTATCATAATGGCAGGTCCGGCAGCCTATGGCCTCAAAGCCATGATTCCATACATGCAGATCCTCGTAGCCGTAATCATCGATCCAGTAATGGCTGTCCCCCGAGCCGCCGCTGTTATCTACAGAGCTTGTCTTGGGCGAATTGCCGTGGCAGCCGTTGCAGTCAAGGGTGGTGCCGCTATTCCATTGCACATCCTTATATATTCTGGTGGTGATGATATTATCAGGCAGCGAGCCGGCCGGCCACGGCATGGGCACGTCACCGTCCGTGGTCCAGCTGTTGGCGCTGTGGCAGTAGACATTGCTGCAGGTCCCGGTGGCAGGGTCATAGGAGGCCCCGCTGTTGGCCGCCTTGATGCTGCCGGCCGGCGCCGCAGGATTGCCCAGCTCGATATCTCCCCATACACCGTTGCCATGGGAGGCGGAATCAAGGGGATGGCAGTTGCCGCAGCCGATCATGTTAACGGTGACGGCCTGACCTGCGGCAAAATCGGCGGTTAGACGCAGATCACCATAGGTTACCGGCTGATTTACCCCGCCGAAATGGGCGAGATGAGCCCCGGTGGCAGGGGGCAGAGCGTGACATGAACCACACTCGCCCTTGGGACTGGTACAGTCATTCCACACGTGACAGTTAGAGCACGGGATGTCACCAAATGCCCCCAGGCCCAGAGAAGGGATGGCAAGTCCCACAACCGCCAAAGCACCTGCACAGATTTTCTTCTTCATTTTCATTCTCCCCTTTTTAAAAGAAAAATTTCCTGATCCCGGCATGATGACATGGCACAGCAAAGTCATCATGGAATAGTAACCGCCAGATCAGGCTCCTCACCAAAGGTGCAGCTGACTGTGTATGACCCATATCAATGGTCATCACCCTGCTGCCGCAGTCGCGACTGCCCGGATAGCGGCGGGCAGGTACCTTCTGCGCCAAAATGGAAAATGAGATCGGCTGCCCGTAACACAAAAAAAACAGCCGCCGAGCTCAAGGTTCTATTTGCCTGCAAACAAATGCATCAATTTTTATGCCACACTGTGGGGCCTACTCCACAAAAATCACAGGCAGGGCTCCTTGCAACATATTCTCTTGACATCATTGAATTTTTCAATTTTTACATCTGTTATCCAGGGCAAACCGGCACGCCGGAGACTTGGCTAACCGATGGTGCATTTCACCCTACAAGGGTTAAATAACCCAAATAATGCATGCAGCGAGCATACCGGCTGGCCAATCTGCGGCATTTGCCGTGATGAGTTCAACAAGAGGAGGGATTAAAAAAGGGAAGGATTAACATCGGAGGATAAAAAAAGGGGGAGCCGAACGGCTCCCCCCGGAAACTGCTACATCATTAAATATGAGTTGCTTATTTGATATGACAGGTCAGACAGAAACCACTGTTTGTATCGGATTTCCACAGGAAGGTCTCACCGGTGTTCTTGGTGTTGTGCACGTCATGGCAGGTTACACATTCCATCTTATCGCCGTAAAGCAGGGAGCGGATGGTGGTCATGGCCTCGCCGGCGCCGTTGACAACGGTATCAGGATTGGCGATCTCATCGTCCATGGCTGCTACATCGATGTAGCTGAAGCCGATGGGATGATGGTTGGTCAGATTGCCCCCACCACCGATCTTGAACTGATCGGCGATAAAGTGGGTGGCAGCACCACGGGACTCGGCCCGGCCCGGATCAAAACCATACTCGTTCACCGCAACCGTACCGTCATGGCAGCTCAGACAGAGACGTGAAACGGAACCTGGCTCGCCAAGGGTGGCCTCGCCATTGAAGAGATGGCGATCGGCAAACTGCTGGGCATCACCAGAAACGCCAACGCCGGCCAGGCCCGAAGCGTTGGGTCCATCACCGAAATCGCTCTGGTAGGTGTTGTAAAACTGAGTGGTTACCCCATGGTTCCACAGGGGCAGATAGGTAATACCGGCAGCATCGGCTTCCTGGATTGCATGGTGAGGAGCATGGCAGTAAATACAGATACGATCCAGTGCATCGGTCTGTCCGTAGATGCTGCCAATACCCGTTGCATTGCTCAGGTCATGTTTTGAACCGACAATACCGGCACCCGCGGCAGCGTTAAAGGAACCGGTGGTTGAATTTTGCGCTTGAGCCGCGCCGGCTACGATCAGACCGAAAGCAGCTGCTAAGAGAATACTTTTTTTCATCATCTTTCCTCCTGCTTGCGACATTTGTCATTTTTGACAGAAGTCACCTTTTGCTAAAAAGCTGTTCTCAACTAGAACAGCATCCCATGAATTTCCCCAAATTCCATGAGCGCGTTACAAGTATGATCACGATAGATCATCTTCTGTCTGGCCAAAAATGCACACACTATGCCAAAGGCCAATATCGCTTGGTGAACTTTTTTTTCAACTGCAATTCCAGCATATTAGGCACTAAGAACACTCAAATATCAGCTGTGCGCAGAAGAAATCCCTGGAGCCGGAGGGGCTTTTCACCCTATATTTGAGTTTTTTCACCCAGCCACAAAATCCTCTTATATATTTCCCACCTTTCCCCTGTCACCGCCCCTTCCCCTTTTTGGGTGCAGCATGCTCAGATAAGAAGCAGATTTTCCACGGACAATTCCCCCCTGACAACCACTGGCATGACAAGGCATTGTCCTGATTTTCTCAAAACACCTTGCATTTTTTATCTTTTGGCATCATCATTGCTGTTTATACTTAATCTCTCTGTTAGTTCTCATATCATTAACAATACAAACTATGAAAAATGGTGAGGTTGATGAACAACGTAAAGAATTTCTGCTGCTACACTCTTCTCCTGACATTTATGATTGGCGCCGCATTACTCAGCGGCTGCGTGACCACGCCCAAGCCGGTTGACAAAGAAGAGGCTGTTTTTTTCCCTGATCCGCCTGCAGCGCCGCGTCTGCAGTTTCTGCGCAGCTTCACCACCTCCGACGACCTCGAGCCCGGCGCAGATGCCTTTGACTCTTTTCTGACAGGCGATGCCAACAAAGGATATCATCTTGTCAAGCCATACGGCGTGGCGATCAAGGACGGCAATCTCTATGTCTGCGACTCCCAGGCCACGGTTGTGGTCTTTGACCTCAAAAACAAAAAATTCCATGGCATGGAGGGAGCCAAAGGGCTCGGCAAGGTTGTGCAGCCTCTTAATATCTCGCTGGATGATCAGGGGAACAAGTTTGTCGCCGATCCGGTGCGTGGCGAGGTGCTCATGTATGACAGCAAGGATTTTTATGTAAAGGGCTTCGGAGTACCGGGTCAGTGGAAGCCCGTTGACGCAGCCGCTTACGATGGACTTCTCTATGTGGTGGACGCAAAGGAGAAGGAGATCAAGGTTTTTGATATTGCCTCAGGTGAAAAAATCCGGAGCCTTGGCCGCGACAACAAGCCCGAAGAAAATCTCGGCCTGCCCACCAGCATTAGCATCGACGCCGACGGACTGCTGTACATCAGCGATTCCGGACGTTTTCAGGTTGTCGTCTACGATCGGGACGGTCATCAGAGAAACGCCATCGGCAGACCCGGCGCCAATCTTGGTCACTTTGCCCGGCCCCGGGGCGTGGCAACCGATCGCACAGGAAGGGTTTTTGCCGTGGACGCCGCCTTTGAGAACGTGCAGATTTTTCGCAATGACGGCCAGCTTCTCCTCTTTTTCGGTGGTTCAGGAACCGGGCCGGGCAAACTCTTCCTGCCGGCCGATGTCTTCATCGACTATGACAATGTGGAATACTTCCGCAAAGATGCCGACCCTAATTTCGACATTGAATATCTGGTTTTCGTCACCAGCCAGTTCGGCCAGCGCCTGGTGAATGTCTATGGTTTCGGCAAGGAGAAGGGCAGAACCTACCCCAGCGAGGAGGATCTGGTTGAGAAGGCTGAGCAGAAGCTCAAACAGTGGCAGAAAGAGAGCAAGTAGCAGGCAGGCGGCAACAGATGGAGTCAGCTCCGTATGCGCGCAAAAAATATCGATCCGACTGGTTTTCGGCCAAGATGCTGCCCATCATGATCGGTTGCAGCCTGCTGCTCCCCGGCCGCGCCTGGGGTGCTGCCAGGCAGTTTATTCCCAAATATGTTGATTTTTCAGCTGATCTTGGTGTGGGCTCCCTCTATGAATGGGACAAGGTGGAATCAACTTCCTCCTCCACCCGCAGTGACCTGACCGTCCAGGAAGGGATCAATGGGCAGGGGCTCGGCTATATTTACAGCCCTCTCTTTATCAGCATGGCCACCTCGGTGACCTTGGGACTGCAGCAGGAGCAGATCGACAACAACGGGATAAAATCCAGTTATTATGACGGTAATGCCAACCAGTTCAAGCAGGAGTTCAAGATCCTGCCCAGCCATCCCTACAATATGGAGCTCTATTTCCTGAGGGCAACCCCCATGACGGCAGGGACAGCAGGCAGCAGCAGCTCGGTAGTTATTTACGAGCAAGGGGCCAGGGCGCGTTACGATGAACGTCCCTGGTCAAGCACGCTGAGCTATATCAACCATGACAGTTCGGGAGATCTTTCCTCCGATAACCAGTCGCTGCTCTATAACCTCAACTATTTCCAGACCGGCACCAATATCTCGGGAACCTATAATCACAACACCAGCTCCACCAACGACGGAGCGGAAGATATCACCCGCGACATGTATAACCTCAATTTCATCAAGAAACTTGACAAGGTCCGCTTCAACTCAAGATGGACCCATGACGAACATGATCAGGAGGATTCCTATTACGACGCGCCCACCTCCTTCTCATTTCTTGAAGAGGATGAACTGTACGGCGAGGTGGATGTAGAGCTGCCCCATAACTTCGACACCGTTCTTTCCTACCTCAACTCCGACAGAAATTCCACTTACATCAGAGACACCGGCACGCTGGAATCATACACCGAGTCGCAATACTATAATTTCAGGCTGCACCACCGGCTCTATAAAAGCCTGACCTCGTCCTTTTCCGCCGGGCAACAGACGACAGACGCCCTGGGCGGTAATATGGAGCAGCAGAATTACCGGCTTGCCTTCGATTATTCCAAACAGATACCCTGGGGTAATGTCCTGGCCGGCCTGTGGGACGGTCTCTCATACATTGACAACCAGGGTGCGCCGGTTACTCTTTTTGAGACCCACACCATTGAAGCCGGGCAGTACTTCACCCTTAAATACCAGACCATTGAACCGGCATCCATCGAGGTGCGGATCATCGATTACAACAACAACGACCGCACCATCCTACTCACCGAAGGCATCCATTATCTGGTAACGCCCTTTGCCAACTCCTTTCGCATCACCATTATCAACCTGCCCCCTGACGGTCAGGGGAACCCCCTTCCCGGCAACATCCAGGATTACACATATAAAGTTGACTATTCCTTTGTCCCGGCGGATTACAACCTGCGCAACCAGGACTGGGGAACTTCCCTGCAGGTTGCCCTGTTCAACAGTCTCATCACCCCGCATTACGCATACAGCCAGAACGACCAGAAGGTGATGGACGGCTGGTTTCCCGGTGATCCGGCCCATGTCAAGACCCACAGCCTGGGTGTGGGTTTTAACGCCTATCCCTTCACCGGCGATGTCACCCGGAGCTGGCTCAGATCAAACACCACGGATGAAGACAGGCTGGCCTCCTATGTAACCTACAGCAGGGAAATCACCCCCAACACCTCCGGCCAGCTGAGCCTCTCCTTTGAAGATGTGCAGACCACCCAGTATGAGCTGGGCAGCGTCGGTCCCACCACCGACCTATCTGAACAGTTTTATTCAGCCCAGGCACAGATACAGACCGTGATGCCCCAGAGGAACCTGAACGCCTCATTTGCCACCAACTATACCCTTTATCAGGGACTGGGAGAATCGACGAACATTTCTTTTTTCTCAACCCTCATATGGCATGTGGGCCTGCTTGATCTCAATGTGACGGCCTCCTATACCAGTGCCGACGCCAACGTCGGCGACACCAGCACCTCCAGGCAGTTCGCCATGGTCAGGTTCATGATAAAACGAAAACTCTTTTAATCATTTTTAAAAGGAAAACAGCATGAAACGCATATATCCCAAAAAAATCTTCATCTCAACCGCCCTGGCCCTCGCACTGCTGATCAGCGTAACCCCTCCGACTTCCGCCTTCATGGGTATGGGCTCAGGCGATACTAACCCAGGAGTTGCCGGCACGGGTTCACCCCATGGGGGTATGGGCAGCGGCGCAACCAGCCTCAAGAATATGAAAATCATGGGTCACGAAGGTAATACCCAGACCGTGGTCGCCAGGATTAACGGCACGGAAATCACCATGGGCAAACTTATGAACAGCATGATGGATGTCATCATGCAGGGTGGCTACAGCGGGGACAATCTGACCAAAGAGATGGCGGGACGCATCCGCAAGGAGGCACTGCAGCAGCTGGCCCTGGAGGAGCTGGCCTATCAGCGCGGCGCCTCGCTCGGCATCACGGCTGATCCGGTGGTGGTCCAGGCAAAACTTGACGCGGTCATTGCCAGCCAGGGAGGCAGGGAGACCATGGACAAATCCCTGGCTGAGCAGAACAAATCCATGGACGACCTCAAAGACGAGATCAGCCGTTTCATGGTGATCAAAGAGGCCATCAGGCAGGAGGTGGACAGCAAGGTAGTGGTCACGGATGAGGAAATAAACCAGACTTACGAGGCCAACAAGGACCAGTTTGTCATGCCCGAAAGGGTGGTGGTGACGGACATTATCTTTTTCCTGGCCCCGGATGATCCTGCCTCCAAAGAAAAAGTGGCGGCCGTCCGCCGACAGCTCGTCGATGAACTCGGCGGTAATCCGGAGAAACTCACCCCTGAGGGTTTTGTTGTTGAAAGCCAGCTCAATGTCTCCCCGGAAAACAGACCGGAACTTTACCGGATCG
This sequence comes from Pseudomonadota bacterium, assembly GCA_018816555.1. Lineage (GTDB taxonomy): Bacteria > Desulfobacterota > Desulfobulbia > Desulfobulbales > SURF-16 > SURF-16. The sequence goes on along the minus strand of JAHIVT010000141.1, from coordinate 10,944 downwards.
CCAGAGAGATGGAGACAGGTTCCCTGTCCGAACCACTGGTCGTCGACGGTACCCTCCATCTGCTGAAATCCGATTTCCACCAGCCCCGCAAGGAAAAGCCGGCTGAAGAAGCCAAAGCCTCCATCGCCAATCAGCTCAAAGCAAACAAACGCAATCAGCTGCTGACCGACTGGCGCAACAACCTGCTGCAGGGTGCCGATATCGTCATAGTCAATGAAGTACTGCAGGAAGAGGGGAAGTAATAAAACCGTAAACCAAATTTCACATATCCTTCATGAAGAAGCCAAGATCTTTTTTAACCATATCTCTTATGCTCCTCCTCATTGCCCTTGTCGCCGGCTGCGCGCCGAAGCAGTGGCAGCCCGTGACCTTGAAAACCGAGGATATCTGCTGGCCCCCCGGCCCGGGCTGCAAGGTCAGTTATGCCGGCGAAATCAGTCAGTTTGAACAGACGAACGAATCACTGGCAACCTGGATAACCGGCAAAAGCCAAGGAGGCAGGATCCTCAAACCGGTTGCCATCGCCATCGGGCCAGGAGGTAAAATGGCCATTGCCGACCAGGACCGGCAGGGGATCCATCTTTACGATCCGGCTAACCAGAGCTACCAGGTGATTGTCATGGCCGGGCGTGAAAAATTTCAAACCCCGGTGGGGGTTGCCTTTGATGATGCCGGCAACCTCTATGTCACCGACTCCCAGCTCAACAAGATGCTCATTTTTGATGCCGAGGCAAACTTCCTCAAAGCCGTGGACCAGGCAGGAGGCAGCCCTCTGCAGCGTCCCACCGGCATAACCTTCAACCGTTTTGACAAACGTCTTTACGTATCAGACACCATGCAGCATCAGATATTGGTCTTCAGTCGTCTCGGCGAGTTCATTGCCCGCATCGGCGCAAGAGGTGATCAGCCCGGCTCGTTTAACTTCCCCACCCATCTCAGCTCCGATCTGCAGGGCAATCTCTATATCACCGACTCCATGAATTTCCGGGCTCAGATTCTGCTTGCCGCGAGCAACACATGGCTCATGTTCGGCAGCCACGGCAATGGCTCGGGCGATTTCGCCAGTCCCAAGGGCATCGGCGTTGACCAAAATGGTATCATCTATATTGCCGAAACCCTGTTTGATAACGTGCAGATTTTCGACAACAGAGGCACTTACCTGCTGGCTGTTGGCTCCCAGGGCAGCGAGCCGGGGCAGTTCTGGATGCCCTCCGGCCTCTTTATCGATGAAAACAACCGACTTTACGTCTGTGACACCTACAATAAACGCATCCAGCTCTTTGATCTTCTGACAGCAACAGCAGGTGAAGCGGTACCCAGGCAGGGAGAACTCAAAAAATGAAGCATGTCAAACCTCTTGCCATCGTTGTCTTCAGTCAACTCCTGGCCGGGCAGGTCATGGCCGACATGAGTATCGTCGACTCAAAGCATAACCTCTCGGTCACCGGACCGGGGGAGATTCGCGCCCTTACCGAGGACAGAATCTGCATCTTCTGCCACACCCCGCATAACGCCGCACCCAGCTCCCCCTTATGGAACAAGAACCTGCAGCCGACTAACTATACCCTTTACCAGAGCAGCACACTCAGCTCCACCCCCCAGCAGCCGTCCGGCCCCACCCGTCTCTGTCTCAGCTGTCACGACGGCACCATCGCCCTCGGCAATGTCCTGCAGCCGGTTGAAGGAATCCAGATGAACATGGAACTAACCGCCAACCGGCGCTCCTACCTGGATACCGATATCTCCAATGATCACCCGGTATCGTTCAACTACTACGAGGCCCTGCCCAATCCGGAACTGTCGCCGGTCATCCCGCTCGGGCTGCGCACATACGGCAACGGCAACATCCACTGCACCACCTGCCATGATCCCCATGATGACACCTACGGCAAATTCCTGGTCATGGGCAATCAGTTCTCCGCCCTGTGCATCACCTGCCATGTCAACGTGGCCGGCTGGAACAGCTCAAGCCATTCCACCTCGGCAAAAATCTGGTTTTCCGGCGGCCCGGGCGGGGCCAAGAGCGTGGCGGAACGGGCCTGTCAAAGCTGCCACACACCCCATGGGGCAGGCGGCCCCAAGCGCCTTCTGCATCAACTGGAAGAGGAAAAAAACTGCTACCCCTGCCATGACGGCACGGTGGCAACCAAGGATATCAAATCGCAGTTTAACAAAATATCCCACCATCCGGTGGAGGCAACTACCATTGATCTTACCGGTAATGCCCATGATCCGGCGGAAGATCTCATGTTTCTGCAGGGCCATGTGGAATGTGTGGATTGCCATAATCCCCACGCGGCAAACGGCGACCAGGCCACCGTGCCCTATGCCTCCGGTCCTCTGACCCTGGTCTCGGGCAAGGATCAGACCACCTCCATTGTCAAGCCGATTGTCTATGAATATGAAGTCTGTTTCAAGTGCCACGGTGACTCCAGCGACTCCATTCCCCTCATTACCCGCTGGATCAACGAAAACAACACCATTCGTGAGTTTGACACGGCCAATCAGTCCTACCACCCGGTCATAGCCATCGGCCGCAACCCGGATGTGCCCAGTCTGCCCAGCACCCACGAACCCCAGTTGACCTCCACCTCGATGATCTCCTGCACGGACTGCCACGACAGCGACAGCAGTTCGGCCATTGGCGGCACCGGCCCCCGCGGTCCCCACGGCTCAATCTACCGTCCCATCCTCAGGCAGCGCTACGACACCATGGATAACCTGCCGGAAAGCGAGACATCCTACGCACTCTGCTACCGCTGCCATGACCGGACCAAACTGCTGGACGACCAGGGCCTTTACAATGCCAGCGGCCACAAGCAGCATGTGGTGGACGAGCGAGCACCCTGCTCCGCCTGCCATGATCCCCACGGCGTAAGCACCGACGGCAACGGCGACCATACCCATCTCATCAACTTTGACAGCGCCATTGTTCTGCCCTACCCTGGCAATGCCACCCCCATCTTTTACGACCTGGGAACCCGGGCCGGACGCTGTCTGTTGGTATGCCATGGGGTTACCCATGACGGCAGCACGCAATTTACTTACCCGTAAGGGACATTGCCAGAATCAAAAACTCTGCCTGACAGCATCCTTTTATGTGAGGCAACATCCCATCTCTTCACCCACCCAAAAGGGTAATATGCCCCAAAAGAGGGGCATATTACCCGCAAACCACTCATATCATCCGGCATCATCCTGCAAGGCAATAAAATTTTCTCCTGTTATTCCATAGAGTTAAAAAACAGCTGGCACAAACAAATAAATGGTGCATTTCTTGCTTGATTTGAATCTTTGATCTTTTACGCCTAACAATATCATACATACCGCGGGCGGGACGAGTTATCACAATTTTCCACAATGAGGGGAGGGGAAAGTGAAGAAAAAGACTATTGCCAAGGCAAGCCTGCTGACAGGTCTTGCCATGATGATGCTGCCGGGCATCGCCTCGGCCGGCTGTTTTGAATGCCACGAGACAACCGCCTGCCTGACACCGACCAAACCGCAGGGCACCTGTGCAAGCTGTCACCTGGGCACCGGCGATGTCAATGATTACCAGAGTAATTTCACCATAGCCGTGATTGACAGCGGCCAGTGGCAGACCAGCGGCCATGGCCGGCCGAACATTGTCCTTGCCTGCGACTATTGCCACGATTATGACGTCAGACACGGCGAGCCGACCAACCCGTTCAGACTGGCCAACACCACCACCGCGGACGCTGCCGGTCAGAATTCCAACTGCCTTGCCTGCCATGGCACTGATGCCGCAGGCTATGATCCGGACGGTCAGGGCAACGCCTTTATTGCCGTCAACTCGGTGGTCAAAATTGACGCCAACCATGCCGGTGGACGCCATGATGAACTGACCGACGGCGGCTTTTTCTGCTGGGACTGCCACGACCCCCATGGCGACAACAACATCGACATGATTCATGACGAGGTGAGCAAACAGTCCGACGGCCAGTTCGGCATCCCTGCGGAAACTGCGCAGGTCTCCTTTATCGCCAACGCCATGGGCAGTGATTATGCCCAAACCAGTGCGCCCTTTGACGGAGTCTGCCAGGCCTGTCACACCTCGACCAACCATTACACATCCGCCTCGGGCGACGGCCACAATGCCGCCACCCGCTGTGTCACCTGCCACGAACACAACGAGGGCTTCAAACCGAACTGCAATGCCTGTCACGGCTACCCACCCCTGGTGGACATTCCCCAGGGTATCGACGGCCTGGTGGTCAACCCGGCGCCCACCGGCTCCCTCACTTCCGGGGCTCACCAGAAACATGTCGTGGATTACCAGATCTCCTGTTATACCTGCCACTTTAACGGTATGCCGGATACGCCGATTGTCGGAGATTACCGGCTGCAAATGGGCTTTGCTGTCTTTGGTTTTTCCGGCAACGGCTCCATCTACAACTCCCAGACTCTGGACAATCTCTACAGTTACTCCGGCACCAACGGTACGACGATCTCCTCTGCCGGTGCAGCCACCTCCTGCGAGAATTTCTACTGCCACAGTGACGGCACGGCGGTTTCCACCAGCTTTTTTGATCCGTCAACCTTCCCCGGCCCGCATCAGAGCTCACCTCCCTGGGACGGCACAACTTCCTGCACCTCGTGTCATGGCTTCCCGCCGGCCTATGATGCGGATAACCCCAAGGCCAACAAACATCTCTTACATGCCAGCTTCGGTTACACCTGCAATATCTGCCATTACGGCACCACCTCGGATGGCGCCACCATCACCAACCGGAGCCAGCATGTCAATGGCCGGTATGACGTGGCCCCCGACCCCACGGCCACGGTCTTTGTGCTCGGCCAGATCCCCAGCACCGTCAACTTCACCTACACCTATGACCCGGGCGGCGGCACCTGCTCCAGCATCACCTGTCATGCCAACATGGGCACCAGCGCAAACCGCCCCTGGGGATTCAGCGCCATCACCGCAGGCGTCAGCTGGAGCCCTGGCAGCCTGTGCGGGTCCATCAACTTTGCCATTAATGTCACCTCCAGCACGGCAGTGCCGCCCTATCATTACTCCATCGACTGGGAGAGCGACGGCGTCTGGGATTACGAGGGTACGGTAAACAGCCACACCCATGTCTATCCCCAGATGAGCACCAGCTACAATGTCACCTGGACGGTCCGCGATGCCAAGATGCACACCCTGGACAGCGGCACCAAGACCACCCCTGTCACTTCCTCCGCCGGGGCCGCCAATGTCAATCCGGTGCCCAATGTCAACCGGACCAACATTGTCTATACCCCTGTGTACGGCAATCCCGGCGCGCCGACCCAGATCACCGGCTACGCTGTTACCTTCACCGACCTGTCCATTGACTCAGACTTTGATGGTTGCGGTCATTCCGGTCCGGGCAGCGCCCGCATCGTCTGGCGTGACGGCGCAAGCGACATACTGCCGCTTTCTCTGACCGACACGCCGTCGGGACAGACCTTCAGTCATACGTACACCTCAGGCGGAACACGATATGTGCAATACTCTGTCAGCGATAATGCCGGCTCAAGCTATATCCCCTTAACCCCCAACATCCAGGTTGTTGTTCCGAATTTCTGATAACTGCGGTTTGATCTGACAAGGAGAAGAAAATATGAAAAAGATCATTTTACACAGCTTGCTGGGGCTGGGGATAGCAATGGTGCCGCAGATCGGGGCGGCCAACACCGCCCCGCACTGGACGACAAATAACATCTACTGTCTTGACTGCCACCAAAACCATATGGGTCCGAAAACGGCCTGCGAGTTCTGCCACAATAACAGCAGCGGCGGCAACTACAGCAAAACCAGTGCACCGGCCATGGCCACCCATTCGGCTGCGGTGATCGGCAGCAACAGCTATGGTCAGTGGCAGAGACAATGCGTGGACTGTCATGATCCCCATGTTTCCGCCCAATGCGCCACCCCGCTTATTGAGGGAAGCTTTTCATCCTACAGTGCGGCTAACGGCACCACCTCCTTTACCCTGGACAATTTGCTGGTCCTTGACAGCACCTGGCAGGACCCATCAACCTGGAGGGCCAAAACCGGTAGGGAACGCGGTCTCATCTTCCTGGTGCAGGGCATGCTGTGGGATGCCGAACAGAACGTCTCTATTGATTTTTCCGCCGAGATTATCAATGCAACAGCTAACACCATCACCGTGCAGGGGGAGGTCACCCAGTTTTCCACCAGCCGGGATTTCAAGATCCTCTACGGCCAATATATTAAAAGCGAAATCAACGGAGTGACGGTGGCCTTTGCCGGGACTCCCGCCGGGCTGGCCGACAATGAATCCGCCGACACCATCGACCCCACTCCGGACGGCGTCTGCCAGGTCTGCCATACCCAGACCAGACACTGGCGCAGCGACGGCTCCCTGGCCGACCATTTTAACGGGGAAAACTGCACCACCTGCCATGATCATGAGCTGGGTTTCCGGCCAAGCTGCAATGCCTGCCACGGTTTTCCGCCGGTGGTTGATGTCCCCGGCCAGATCAACGGCCTTGTCTGGAATCCCGCCCCCACTGGCTCAAGCAGCGCCGGCGCCCATGCCACCCATGTATCGGACAACGGTATGAGCTGTGCCACCTGCCATTACAGCGGCATGCCGGTTACACCCATTATCGATGACTACCGGCTGCAGATGGGCTTTGCTATTAACGGCCAGGACACGAACGGTAATCATTACGACGGCCAGAGCTTGCATCCTTCTTACAGCTATGAGGGGACGAACAACACCACGGTGACCACCGGCGGCTCCATGACCTGCACCGTTTACTGCCACAGCGACGGCACCTCGGTTGCCACCGGCGTGCTTGCCGCGCAGACCTCCCCTTCCTGGACCACCGGCAGCACCCAGTGCAATTCCTGCCACACCTACCCGCCTGCCTATGCCCAGGATCAGCCTAAATCAAACAGCCATCAGCGCCATATCAATGCCGGTTTCACCTGCAAAACCTGCCATTTCGGCACCACCACCGACGGGGTGACCATTACCCCCACCGGCAACCACGGCAACGGCCGCTACGACGTGATCGGCGCCCCCACCTTCCATGCCAACGGCCAGGACCGTCCCCTTGATCTGGTTTACACCTTTGATGCCGGCGGCGGCACCTGCTCAACCAACTCCTGCCACGGCTACTTCGGCTTCAATACGCCCATCCGCTGGGGCAACGTTTACCTCCACGCCTCCCCTTCCGTGACTGCAGGCGATGAGTCCAACGAAATTAACTTCCAGGTCAATGTTACTGACTGCGGCTCCGCTGTCTGCAATACTCCGTTTACCTGCTCATTTGTCTGGGGTGACGGCACCACCGCCGACGGAGACTGCACCACCAGCCACGTCTATCCTGCCAGCGGCAGCTATCAGGTAAGCTGGAATGTCTGGGACGCCAAACATCACTCAATGGAAAACGACAAACTCACCTCGGTAAACGCCGAAGAGATTGCCCCTCCCACAGGGGTTACCCTTGGCGCCTCATTTGACCCGGTCACCGGACTGGTCACTGTCTCGATTCCGGATACAACCACAGCCGGTGTGCCGGTTGCCAAGGTGTACGTTTACTGGGGAGACCGGGCCACAACCATCATTAATCCCCCCATCCTTCCGGTTCAACACCATTATTTACGCAACAGCACCTACCGGATCAAGGTGGTTGTCTATGACCAGAACTACGGCAAAATGACCTATACCTATCTTGAAGAGCCATCACTTGAGGTGCCGGTGATCAATCCATAAAAAACCCAAGGTGCCGCCTGCCAAGGCGGCACCTTCTTGCTTATTGCCCGCTTTGATACCAGTTTTCCCCAAACCCGAGCGCTGGCAGCCGCGTCTTTGTAACGAATAATGCGGTAAGCCTTTTATGAGGTAATCAAATGTGACCTAAACAGGAGAAAAGATGAAAAAAAGATATCTGACGATGCTGGCAGCAGGGCTGCTGGTAATGGGCGGTGCTTTGTCTGCGCGGGCTGAGGTGGTGATTATCCCCTTCCTCAGCGGTCTGCAGTCGCAAGACACTGATCTGGTGGTGGAATTCAACGCCAGCCGGGCGGCCTGTTACGAGAAGACATTTCCCCAGCCCACCTGCAGCAACCCGCTGCCGGACACCAGCGATCCTGATCCGCTCAATCACATTGCCGGTGGCTGCTCTGATGATGGGGCTGCCTGCTTTCTTGATGATGACTGCTATGACCCGAATATCAAGCAGACCATCACCGATCTCGCCTGCACCTACAGCTGGGATTTCGGTGACGGAGGAGCGGGAATGGTGGTCGGCGGCAATACCGCAACCGATATGGTGGTGTATGAGTATGCGGCGCCTGGCACCTATGACGTCACCCTTACCATGACTGACCCGGTTTCAGGTTTATCGGAAAGCAACACCATAGCCGTAACCGCGGTCATGGTGGAAACGCCGGGCAATACCGCCAGCTTCAGCACGGTGGTAACAAATGCTGTCTGCGTCGCAAACCGCTGCGTGGGCGGGGCAAGTGACGGTTATAAATGTGCCGACGATGCCGGGTGCCCGGGCGGCGATGTCATGCTCACCTTTGATACTGCCCCGGCCGACCTGGCCAGGGCCTATATTTACTGGGGTGACCGTAAACGGACCGTGCTGGTGAATCCGGCTGCATCCGATTCGGCAAGCCACACCTACGGTCGGGACAAGATGTTTCAAATCCGGATCACCACTGTGGACCTGGCCCATGACCAACTGGACTACACCTCGGCGGATGATCCATCGCTTTCCGTGACGCCGTAGTCATCATCTCGGTACTGCAAGCAGTCGGCGGACGGTTCCACTGTTCGCCGGCTGTAACGAGGAGCTTGTTTACTTCTTGCTGACGGATCATGGACTGGCAAACGGCATTGCTCCTTTTTTTACCACCCTTATGGCAAATATCCTGCTCCAGCGTTTGCCGGTCACATAAATACGGTCATTGTCCCGGTCATAGGCAATGCCGTTCAAAACACTGTCTTCATCACCCGGGGCATACTGCAAGGCCAGGTCGCTTAAATCGACCCAGCCGGTCACCTGGCCGTTCGCCGGGTTGATCCTGGCAATGCGGCTCTCTTTCCATATATTGGCCCAGATCTCTCCCTTGATATACTCAAGCTCATTGAGTCTGGTGATACGGCGGTCGCCATCGGTCACCACAATATGTTTCTGCAGGGTAAAGGTCTCAGGATCAAGAAAAGAGAGGGTCGCACTGCCGTCACTCATGATGAGAGATTGGCCGTCATGGGTAATTCCCCAGCCCTCGGTGGCATAGGCAAAGGACCTGACAAACTGCAACTTTTCTCTGTCCCAGACAATGCCGGTATGGGCCTGCCAGGTGAGTTGAATAACCCTATCGCCAAAAACGGTGACCCCCTCTCCGAAAAGGTAATCAGGGAGAGTACGCAGCTCCGGATTCCCGCCATCAATGGTCATCCGGCGCAGGGTCGATTGACCATATAACCCGGTCCCCTCATAGAGCATGCCATGATCAAAACAGAAACCCTGGGTAAAGGCCTGCGGGTCATGGTCATAGATGGCGACAATCTCATAGCCATAGACAGGGACAAAGCTCCCTTCTACCCGCTCAGCGCCAAAGGCCGCGGATAGGGGCCGCTGCCAGAAACCAACCGCAAGAAAAATAAAAAAGATCTTCACCAAGGCATCTTGCGGCCAAATATTAACAGGATGACTTTTCATTTGATCTTGATAAAGCAAGAATGAAGAAATTGCATCATGAATAAAAAAATGGGCCTCAAAAGAAAAGGGGAGGAGTGAAACTTTTGAGGCCCCGGTACTACAGAGAGGATGAGGAAACGAGACTACTTCATTTTCCGGCGCAGACCGACAAGTCCGACTAGACCTGAGCCAAGCAACCATACAGCGCCGGGAACAGGAACGGCCGAGGAAGTCACCACACCACCAGGCGAATTCAAACTTCCCTCAAACCAGGCCCCGGTTGCTGAACCATTGTCCAACACTTCAAAATAAATATCGCCTATGGTGTAATCATAGTGGATATCGTTTGATACATAAAGCCCCCATGAGCTGCCGGTGACACCGCCAAATGTTACGGGGAACCAATCGAGAAAGAATCCATCAAGAACGCCATCGGTAAAATGGGCATAGGGCGTGCCGCCGTTGCCTGGAGCGCCGGGTGTTTGCGCCAGGGTCATTTGCCCCATAGTTAAAAGCATGGTGTTGCCCCAGTCGGTACGAAAATAGACTGTTGATTCCCCCACCGGGTTAACCAATGAATCATTGGACCAGGTTAAATCGATGGACACGGGTGAATCCCAGTCTATTCCTGAATTAGCTACGGTATCGATATAATCAATTTGACCGGTCAACTTGACGGAGCCTGCATGGGCCTGGGCGGCACAGCAGAGCATCAGAGCGGCAACGGTTGAAAAGACTTTGGTGGTGCTATTTTTTGTGATTTTCATTGAGTGCTCCTTATTCCTTATTGTTTTCCAAGAAAAATCATTCTCATTTTCCCAACTTTTGACATGTACAAGAGCACTATCCGTGCCATTTTACCGACAAGAATAAATATAAATAAATTCATATAACATTAACAGATACTTACAAACGATGAGCATATCGAAACGGGGGAATTGTATTTTTTCGGATTATCCGTGCAAAAATTCGGGAAATTCATTGCAAAAAGTAGAACTTAATAAAATCAGGACATTAGCGTGTAGACCAGGGAAAATTTTCACCCAATGGTTTTGGGTTATTTCACGCACCATCCTAAAAGAAATCCTGGGGAAAATGGGGATAATGCCCCAGTGAAGACACTGAGAAGTTCAGACATCCTGACCTCGAGACTATTTACTATCGTGGGTTGCAATTGTCAACATATTGATTTTCCGTAAAAAAATGATTTTTTGGAGATGATCAGCAGAGCGTGCTTGCCGATGCGGCAGGATTTTGATACGGTACCAG
>JAHIVT010000140.1 GCA_018816555.1 Pseudomonadota bacterium | reverse complement strand
GTCCCGCTGTTCCGCCACATCCTCCACAGAGATGATCTGGGCGGTCTTGGGACCCTTGGTGATGTGGAAATCCCCTTTCTGCAGACCGAGGATGGCCTCGTTTTCATCGTTTAACACCGAGACCAGCACCTTGGTCTCGTTCAAGGTGAGAAAACTCAGTTTTGATTGCAGCTTGGGTGTTTCCACCTTCAGGTCTTCAAAGGCGAAACTGCTGTTCGACCAGGCAAAGACGAACAGCAACAGACTGAGAAGGAAAACGTTTTTCTTCATGATTCTCTCCTGTCAATAGGGTGAGGTACTTATCATTTACATTCTGCAAAACAAACAGTCCGCCTGCGGTCGTGGCCAAAGCGGCCGGCCTGTCCGGTTGTTTCAGGATTTGCGATCCCTGGGAGTTGTGGTTGACCACACCTGCAGGACCGGGCCAAAAATAGTTTGCCCGGGATCGTGACAGGATGTGATGGGGTGGGGCTTTTCTCTCTCCTGTCATTACCAATATCGCAATTGTGGCTTTTTTTCAACTTCAATCAAGATGTCATGAAGGTGAAAAGTCAGCGTTGACGCTGGATGGCGACATTTTATGCAGTTGTTTGACAAATAAGTCCATTTCAAGGGGAAGCAAGTGAAATAATGGATTGGTCCGCAAGGGCAATCGCTGCCAAAAGAATATTTTCCGCATGGGAAAAAGCTGGATAAAAGCCTATTGAGTGATAATATGGGTTAGAATAGCGGGATATAGATTTTTGTTATGCTTCCCTTAAAGATGTAAAATTTTACGTCTTTTCGGAAGTTGATATTTGGTTAGAACCCAGGAGCCACCTATGCCACCTGCCAGCAACAATATGGCTGATCTCATGTCGTCAGTCTTCATAGAATTTGGGAAAACGGTTTATATCTGCCAATGTTTCGAATCGAGCCTCTGCTTTTTGCTTTCACTTATGAAGCATGAATTATCTAATGGTGAAAGCGGTGCTTTCCAAAAGGCATGGGACTTCCATTCTAAGAAAACCCTCGGTAATCTACTCAAGTCGCTACGCGAGTTAATTGAAGTTCCAGAAGACGTTTATGAATTTCTCGACAATTGCATCAAAAAACGAAATACAATTGTTCATGGATTCCTGATTGACAATGCTATGCACCTCTTCGACCCCAAGGGCCGAGTGGAGATTGAACAAGAACTCGTGGAACTCAAGAAAGAGGTGAAACGCGGAGACGTAGTTGTCAACAGGCTTCTTGACGCTTTCTTTGAGAAATACGGCACATCAAATGCCATGCTCAAGCGCGATGCTGATCGCCGATGGGAACTCTTAAATCCAGAAGGCCCACAAAATGGTAGAGACTTACAGAACAACTGAAGAGTTTTTTGAGGAGGTTAAGCCCAATGCATCCACTTATTGAATCTATTCTATTGCTCCGACCAATCTGCATTTCTTTATTCTTCATCGTTTGTTCCCGCGCTGCTTTTGCAGGGGATTTCCCGCCAGATGGACGATTATTGGAACGTGCATGCCAGTCGGCTAATCAGTATGATCAAGGGTTTTGTGATGGCTACATCGTAGGTATTGCCAGTGGTAAGCTTACATCTAATCTCGAAGGGGCAAAAGCCTCTCCGTCACTTGGGTTCTGCTTGGAAGGAAAATCAGTTTCCAGTGTTGGCCTGCGAAGCATAGTGTTGTCATACATAGAACGGAAGCGTCCTTGCTTGGAAAACGTTGACGCGGGATATGCCGTAATGGGCGCTCTTGTAGAAGCGTACCCGTGTGACTGACTCTCCAAAAAAACACGTATGGGAAGGAGGTCGGAAGAGGGGCTTAATTCAGGTAAAATGTCTTGTTATCCCAGGTGATTCCCCGGAAAGCATGAAGATATTGAGGGTATTTTCAGGTCAGCGGCAGGCAGGGGCAGTCTCTGTTTGTTGCGACTGCCCCAACCCGGTAAAACGATTTCCGCGCGCCCTCTTCATCTAACACAAGAAGGCTGAATAGACCGGGAATGAATTACAGCAGTTCCAGACCGGCGAAAAAATATGGGATTTCAAAGGCGGCGGTTTCCGGGGCGTCGGAACCGTGGGTTGCGTTCTCGCCAATCGAAGAGCCGAACTCCTTGCGCAGGGTGCCGGGGTCGGCCTGGGCCGGATTGGTGGCGCCCATCAGGTCACGCCACTTTTTGATGGCGTCTGCAGCTTCCAGTACCATGACGATGCAGGGGCCGCTGCACATGAAATCGGTCAGTTCGCCGAAAAACGGCCGAGCTTTGTGCACATAGTAGAAACCTTCGGCTTCGACCTTGCTCAGGTACAGTTTCTTGAGACCGACGACCTTGAAGCCTTCG
>JAHIVT010000001.1 GCA_018816555.1 Pseudomonadota bacterium | reverse complement strand
TGCAGAAAGGCTACGCCGAAGCATGTGACCATGGCGGATCTGCCCGCGGAGGACCGCTTCCGGCAGCTTGCCACGCAGGGTAAGCATTTTATCGATACGATCAAGATGATCGCCTACCGGGCGGAGACGGCCATGTCCACGATTGTGCGGGAGAAGCTGAGACGCCATGATGATGCCCGGAGCCTGCTGCGAGCCGCCTATGCAACCGAGGCGGACCTCATTCCGGATGAGAATGCCGGGACGCTGACGGTTCGCCTGCATCATCTGGACAATCGAATGAGCAGTGAGGTCCTGCGCCATTTATGTGAGGAATTAAATGCCACCATGACCCCGTTTCCTGGCACCTCCATGCGCTTGGTCTACGAACTGGTGTCATGACAAATTCTCCCGAGGTCAGGATGTCTGACGTTATAAATTGACCAATATAACCCATATAAATCGAAAAAGTAGGAGAGATTATGGGGGGCACGAGGGTCAAGTCTTGAATTGCCACTTTTTTACCATTTCAAGCCCCATGCCTCTCGCGCCGCTGGTGCGATCTTCGTACCCGCTTCATGGTCAACCTGGAGTTCCAGGGATATGATGCCTAATTCCAACAAAAAAATGCTGCGGTCAAGCCGCAGATTTTGTTAGCAGAATTAGTCAGCAGCAAAAACTTGAAATTTATAACATTGATTGGAGGGTTATTATGATGAGAAAATCAAAGATGTTTGGTTCTGTGGGATTAGTTTTGACTACTCTGTTGTATGTAACCATACTTGTGCTACCAATGGCGGCGAAGGCAAAGACAACAACCGTTGCCATTGAAGGAGTAAGCTATAATGTTAGTTTCTCTTTGACGGACAACTTAAAATCGCTTATCGGCAAGAAAATTTCTGTTACCCTTGATTCAGGAAAAACCTTCACCGGATTCGTTAAGGAAGTTGGGGACCACTTAATGCATCTGGAAAAATTAGAGGATAAAGATTATTTTGATGCTCTGCTCCGAATTGAAAATATTAGCGCCATCGATACCAGATTCCGTGACATAGAACGATGATTGAATCGACCCAACTATCCAATATAAATCGATAAAGTAGGAGAGATTATGGATCCTGAAAAAATAATGAATGGTATTTCTAAAGAAATCTTAATCGCATTAAAAGCAATGGCAAAAGCAACGACACCAGAGGAAAAATTAAAATACAGTGAAATCGTAAAAAACCTTTGTGATTCACTGGGTGTTTTTCTTGGCGTATTAAGTGAAATGGCACCATACAATGATGACGACGACGGGCCAATCCCATTTTAACGAACACATTGAAATAAAAACAAAAAATATAGCGGCGAACCGCCGGCAATCGCGGCGCTCCACGGGTCAGCGCCGCGATTAAAACCCATATATTGTTCATTGACATATAGTCTTAATATGGTACCATATTAAGACAGGAGGTGCACCATGAACATATCATCCGATATCAAACCAGTATCTTTTCTTAAATCCCACGCAGCAGACATCTTAAAACAAATTAATGAGACTCATCGGCCCATTGTAATTACTCAAAATGGTGAACCCAGGGGCGTTCTCCAAGACCCTGAGAGCTATGACAATATGCGTAAAGCTATTGGCCTGTTAAAGCTTATATCCCTGGGAGAGGAAGACGTCAAACAAGGTAACATCAAAAGCCAGGAGAGAGTTTTTAAAGACATTGAAAAAATGTTGGCCAATAAAGAAAAATGAGTACACCATTCAAAGTTCACTGGGCCAGCATTGCCGAAGAAGACCTGAAAAATATAATTCTGTATATCGCAGAAGATAGTCCCACCAACGCTAGAAATATTTTTGAGAAGATAAAAGAAACGGCATCGAGCCTCACCCATTTGCCGGAAAGGGGGCGCATAGTTCCAGAACTGCAAGATCAGGGTATATTTCTCTATCGCGAACTTATATTAGCACCATGGAGAATCGTATATCGAGTTTCTGACAAAAAAGTTTACGTATTGTCGGTAATTGATTCTCGTCAGAATGTTGAAGATATTCTTTTGAAAAGACTAATAAAATAGCAAAAAAAACGTTAAAGGAGAAAACCATGCAACTGCCGGAGTATATAACTGCTGATGAAGTAAAAAGAGTCTGCACCAAAATTGGTTTGCGCGATTGGTCCAAAATCACGGAGCCAACCGTTGCGGACGAAGAAGCATTCACGATTCTCAATATTGTCAATACCAAAGGGATGGATATTCCCGTTAAGACTTTCCGACAAGGTTTAGAAGTTGAGCTTGAGCATGGGACAAGATTTGAGGATGCAAATGTCACGAACAACCACCCCATCCTGACAGGCAAGATCGTTATCGCCCATCTTAAAGAGACCATGGACTATTATGAAAGAATCGATGTGGCGGAAATAGAAGGCGACTTACTGAAGGCTGTTCTGTCCAGGAATCTCGAGAAAATAGAATCAAAGTATAAAAAACTTATCCAGGCCCGGAATGTGCTGAATCAATCGGTGGCTAACCAATTGAAAAAACGGATCTAACATGTGCCTACCTCGCGGCCTGCGAGGTAGGCGTTCATAATCACCCCATAATCGCTTCACCTTATGATGCGATTATGGGAGGTAATCGCCTCATGGTCAACCGGATATTACCTCCAGGACTCTGCAACAACCAATCCGGCCACTGGCAGCCAAGTTAACCCCCTCTGTTTTTTTATTGGTGGCGAACTGAACACCGCATGCCCTTGCGGACAGCGGCAGTCCCCTCACACTGCATGAAACCCAGTGCCTTCAGCCGTTTTTGGCGGTACTGTCCCCTGCCCCGCCCTGGATTCTCCTGATCAGGCCATAGGATTGCCACGATAGTTCCGGGCTGGTGGTCAAGAGCACCTGGCTGCCGGAATTGGCCTGGGCCAGGGGCCTGCCGTCTGCGGTGGTCACCGCCAGCACCTCAAAGGGCACATTCTCCAACCCGGCCGCCATATATTCCAGCCGCTCGCCGGGCCTGATCCGGTTGCGCACCTCAACCAGGGGACGGGCGCCCGGCGTTACCACAATGCCGGCCGGCACATAGGTCTGATCCACCACCGCCCCGGTATAGCACATGTCACTCTCGGTGGGCGGGCCGTCCAAAAAATTCTCCGTGTATCCCCGGGTGCCGAGCTTGACGATCTCCTCCATGAAATGCGGCGGCATGACCACAGGCGCGCCGGGCGCTTCCTCAAGGTATTGCCGGACATGATCCAGGGCCGCCCGGTAAATGCGGACAATGCCTCCCGCATAATAGATGCCTTTCATCCTGCCCTCGATCTTGATCGAATCAACCCCGGCCGCGACGATCTCCGGCAAGCGGTTGATCAGACAGAGATCCTTGCAGTTAAAGATATAGGTGCCGCGGCCATCCTCTTCCACCGGGAAAAACTGGCCAGGCCTTTTTTCTTCCTGCAAGCGGTAATCATAGCGGCAGGGATGGGCGCAATTGCCCTGATTGGCATCGCGGCCGGTGAGATAGAGGCTGAGCAGGCAGCGGCCGGAATAGGAGATGCACAGCGCCCCGTGCACAAAGACCTCAATTTTGGCTGAAATTCCTTGCCTGATCTCCCTGATCTCGGCCAGGGTCAGCTCCCGGGCCAGATTGAGCCGGGAAACCCCCTGCTCCTGCCAGAAAAGAGCGCTTTCCACATTGGTCACATTGGCCTGGGTGGAAAGATGGATGGACATGGTCGGCACCACCTGTCTTGCCACCCGCAGCACCCCGGGGTCCGAGATGATCAGACCGTCCACCCCGATCTCCGCAAGCCGCTCAAGATAGGCGGGAAGTCTGGCCAGATCCCGGTTATGGGCGAAAATGTTAACCGTGACAAAGACCCGGACCTGCCGGGCATGGGCAAACAGGACAGCCTCCAGCAGATCATCTTCGGAAAAATTGGTGGCATGGGCTCGCAGGCTGAACTCCTTGCCGCCCAGGTAAACGGCATCGGCCCCGTAATGGATCACCGTCCGCAGTTTCTCGAGGCTGCCGGCCGGGGCAAGCAACTCGCAAAAGGGTTTGTTATTCATATCTGTCGATAGATTCACGATCTTATTTCTTCCAGTATATTGCGCAAAGGATAAGAGGTCCAATAATGAACCTCCTCCGTTAAAAAACTGTTGACTGGTTCAAGTCGAAACTGGTTGAATGGGGTCTTTTCCGGACCAGATTAACCTTTTTCTTCTGATGCTTCAATGGCTGAAAAAATTGCCGTTGCCATGAGCGGCGGCGTCGACAGTACGGTATGCGCAGCACTGCTCAGGAAAGACCATGAAGTGCACGGGGTTTTCATGAACCTTGGACTGCCGGACCAAATGGAACAGATCGCCAGGGTGGGCATGGTTGCCGAGCTGCTTGGTATCAGCCTGGAGGTTATCGATCTGGCCGACATTTTCGCCAGGGAAATCATTGACTATTTCTGCCGGAGCTATGCGGCGGGCAGAACGCCGAATCCCTGCGTCATCTGCAATCCCCGCATCAAGTTCGGCAAACTGCTGGACGCGGTGCGAGAGAGCGGCATCGACAAAATGGCCACCGGCCACTATGTGCGCGTCACCCATGATAAAAACGGCAGCCATCTGCTGAGAGGCCTGGACCGCAAAAAGGACCAGTCCTATTTTTTATGCGGCCTCAGCCAAGAGCAGCTGCAGCACCTTGTTTTCCCCCTGGGCGGGCTGACCAAAGACGAGGTTTACCGCCTGGCCCGTGGCCTCGGTTTGGACCACCGTCCCAGTGCTGAAAGCCAGGATGTCTGTTTTTTAAAAAACCAGGGACCCGGCGATTTTCTGAAAAGAAAGACAGATTGCGCAAAAGGTGATATTGTCACGCAAAACGGTGAAAAGGTCGGCAGCCATGAGGGTGTTTTTCACTACACCATCGGCCAGCGCCGGGGGCTTGGTGTCTGCGACACCACACCCTATTATGTCACCGGACTCAATGCGGAAAAAAAACAGGTCATCGTGGGCAAGGAGGCTGATCTGTGGCACAATGAACTGCTGGTCCGGGCCGCAAACTGGCTTTCCGGAGCTGCCCCGCCGCTGCCCGCCCGCTTTGAGGTAAAGATCCGTTACCGGCATCAGGCTGCCGTGGCGGATATTTACGAGAAAGGAGAGCTGCTCAGGGTCGTTTTTACCCAGGACCAGCGGGCCATCACCCCGGGTCAGTTTGCCGTTTTTTATGATAATGACGAGGTCATCGGCGGCGGAGAGATTGTAAGCAGAGCATGACAGCGAAAAAAAAGACCATAAAGGTGGCCATCACCACCCTGGGTTGCAAGGTCAACCAGTTTGAGTCGGCCTCCTTTCTCTCGGGTCTATTGGCGCAGGGTGCGGAAATCGTGCGCTTTTCCCACAAGGCGGACGTCTATATCATTAATACCTGCGCCGTGACCGGCAAGGCCGGGGCCCAGTCCCGGCAGATGATCAGAAGGGCGCTGAAGACCAACAGCAAGGCGCGGCTGATCGTCACTGGCTGTTATGCCCAGGTGGCCACCCAGAAGGTGCTGGAGATCGGCGACTGGTCGGTGTGTATTGTCGGCAACGGCTACAAGCACCGGCTGGTGGACATCGCCCTGTCGGAAAAGCATTGCGACCTGGAAATGCACATGGGAGATATCGGCAGCAAAAAAGAAATCTGCCCCCTGCCCGTTAGCCATTTCCCGGACGACCGCACCCGGGCTTTCCTGAAAATCCAGGACGGCTGCAACAACTTCTGCTCTTACTGCATTGTACCCTATGCCAGGGGCCGCAGCCGCAGCCTGCCTGTTGATGCCGCCTTGCAGCAGATAAGCGTGTTTGCCGCAAACGGCTACAAAGAAATCGTGCTGACCGGCATCCATGTGGGCATGTATGGCCTTGATCTCTCCCCTCCTGCCGGCCTGCTCGATTTCATCGATCAGGCCACGGCAAACTACCCTGCCATCCGTTTCCGACTGAGCTCGCTTGAGCCCGGCGAGGTGCAGGATGAAATTCTTGATCTCATGGCCGCCCGGCCCAACTTCATGCCCCATCTCCATATCCCCCTGCAGAGCGGTGACGACCGAATCCTAAAGGAGATGAACCGCCGATACCAGGCCGCTGATTTTGCCCGGCTGATCGGCCGGGTCAGTGAAAAAATCCCCCATGCGGCCATCGGGGTGGATGTGCTGGTCGGGTTTCCCAATGAAGACGATGCGGCCTTTAACCATACCTACGCGTTGCTGGAGGGCCTGCCGGTGACCTATCTCCATGTCTTTCCTTACTCGAAAAGGCCGGGGACCATTGCGGCGGGCCTGGCTCATCAAATAGCTGGTCCTGTAAAAGATGAAAGGGTGGCGCGCCTGCGCCTGCTCAGCGAACAGAAAAAAGCAGCATTTTACCAACAGCACCTCGGCACAACCCAGCGGGTGCTGGCGGAAAACAAAAACAACCATTACCGGCTCATGCGGGGTTTTACGGAAAACTATATCCCTGTTCTCTTTCCGGCACAGGAGAATGTGAGCAATCAAATTGTTGATGTCTTCCTTGACCGGTTGGAAGACGGCATTGTTTTCGGGCGGACAGTATGATCGGAGAAATTATCGCAATCGGCAATGAACTGACTTCCGGCAGGATTCTCAACTCAACCAGCTATTTCGCGGCCAGCCATCTCTATGCCGCCGGCCACGAAATAGCCGCCATGGCCACCATCGGCGATGAGCCGCAGATGATCGGCAAGGCCCTGCGGGAAAGCGTTGAACGAGCGGATTTTGTCGTTGTCACCGGCGGGCTCGGCCCCACCAACGACGACATGACCAATGCCGCGGTGGCGGACGCCTTGAACCTGCCCACCATCCTTTATCCGGAGATTTTTGACAAGATCAAACAGTCGCAGTCGTTTAAGGAGATGCCCTCCCTGGAAAAACTGGCATGGCTGCCGTCAGGGGCGGAAATCCTGAAACCGGGTGACAAGATCGCCGGCTATCTGCTGGTCTATCATGAAAAACCGATTTTTTTCCTGCCCGGCGTTCCCCATCAGATGCGGGAACTGATGCTTGACCGGGTCATTCCCCGGCTGGCCAGTTGGGGCGGCAACAACATCACCCTGGTGAAGCAGAAGGTGTTCAAGGTTTTCGGCCTGCCCGAGTCGATGCTGCAGGAAATGCTGGCAGACCTGGAAAAAAGCAACCAGAAACTGCGCATCGGCTACTATCCCAATGCGGCCGAGGTGCATCTCAGCCTGACGGTGCGCGGCAGAACCCACGAAGAAACCGAGACGCAGTTCAGCCAGGGGGAAGCCTCCATCAGAAAGATTCTCGGCTGCTGCATTTACTCCGATGACGGCGACACATTGGAGGCAATTGTGGGCAGAAGCCTCAAAGAGCAGAAAAAGACCCTGGCCCTGGCGGAATCCTGCACCGGCGGCCTGCTGGCCCACCATATCACCCTCATTGCCGGCAGCTCCGATTATTTTCTTGGCGGTATCGTCGCCTACGCCAACAGGGTCAAGGAAGAGATCCTGCACGTCAGAACGGATACCCTGGAAAACTGCGGTGCCGTCAGCCAGGAAACAGCCAGGGAAATGGCACTTGGGGTAAAAAAAATCACCGGCGCCGACCTTGCCCTGGCCATAACCGGCATTGCCGGGCCTGACGGGGGTTCCCCTGAAAAACCGGTGGGCACGGTCTGCTTTGCCGTTGCCAGCCGGGGCACAACCCTTTCCTTCCGGTTTCACTTCAACGGCAACAGAAATACGGTGCAAACCAAAGCCGCCATGACCGGGCTTGATCTTTTACGCCGCCATCTGCATGGTCTTGACTTTATCGATAGCGGCTGGTAGTGATAAATGTTTCATGCTGAAAAACGATACGGTGCTTTACGTAACTTTATTCATCTTTCTTTATCTATTTTATTGATACCGGAAAAGCCGGTTTGACGCAGGAGTATAGACCATGGCCATCTCTGAGGAAAAAAACAAAACCCTAGATACAGCGATTCTGCAGATACATAAACAATTCGGCAAAGGGTCGATCATGCGTCTCGGCTCCGCCGAAACCGAGGCCATACCGGTCATCTCCACCGGTGCTCTGAGCCTGGATATCGCCACCGGCGTCGGCGGCTTTCCCAGGGGCAGGATCGCGGAAATTTACGGCCCGGAATCGTCGGGTAAAACCACCCTGGCCCTGCATCTCATTGCCGAGGCCCAGAAGGCGGGTGGCACCGCGGCCTTTATCGACGCCGAGCATGCCCTTGATATCCACTACGCCGATCGTCTCGGGGTCAATACGGACGACCTGCTGGTCTCCCAGCCGGACTACGGCGAACAGGCCCTGGAGATTGCCGAAATCCTTATCCGCAGCGGCTCGGTTGACGTGATTGTCATTGACTCGGTGGCCGCCCTGGTGCCCAAAGCCGAGATAGACGGCAACATCGGCGATTCCCATATGGGACTGCAGGCCCGGCTCATGTCGCAGACCATGCGCAAACTGACCGGTATCCTGAAAAAAAGCAACACGGCACTGGTCTTTATCAATCAGATCCGCATGAAAATCGGCGTCATGTTCGGCAACCCGGAAACCACCACCGGCGGCACGGCTCTCAAATTCTATTCCACCATGCGTTTTGACATCCGCAAACAGGCTGCCATCAAAGATGGACAGGATATCATAGGCAACCGCACCAAGGTGAAAATCGTCAAAAACAAGGTTGCTCCCCCGTTTAAAGATGCAGAGTTTGATATCGTTTACGGAGAAGGCATCTCCAAGGCCGGCGATATTCTTGATCTTGCCGCGAACCTGAACATCATTGAAAAAAGCGGGGCCTGGTACTCTTACAGCAACGAACGAATCGGCCAGGGCCGGGAAAATGCCAAGGAGTTTCTGAAAGAACACCCTGAGATGATGGCGGAAATAGATCGGAAGGTCCGCCAGGGCTTTGGACTGCCCGTTGCCGTAGACGTAAAGGCTGAAACGCCTGCTGCGTCTGCCTGATACCGGCAGATTCATAAAATTCAACAATCCCGCTGCAAGAGCGATGATTATTTGTCATGGAGCGTGTACGTGCGTTCCGAGCTCCACCCCTTAACCATTTAATTAAGCACCACACAGATATGACTGGAAACGACATTCGCCAAAAATTTTTATCTTACTTTGCGGGCAAGGGCCATACAGTGGTTGACAGTTCCGCCCTGGTTCCCCATGATGACCCCACCCTGCTGTTCACCAATGCCGGCATGGTGCAGTTCAAACGGCTGTTCACCGGCGAGGAGAAACGCAACTACACCCGGGCTGCCACCTGCCAGCGCTGCGTCAGGGCCGGCGGCAAGCACAATGACCTGGACAATGTGGGTTATACGGCCCGGCATCACACCTTTTTCGAGATGCTGGGCAATTTTTCCTTTGGCGACTATTTCAAAAAGGACGCCATTAACTATGGCTGGGACTTTCTCACCAAGGTTCTCGGTCTGTCCCCTGATAATCTGTGGGTTTCCGTTTTTGAAGATGATGACGAGGCCTATCAGCTCTGGGAAAAGATTGAAGATCTGCCCAAGGGCCGCATCATGCGCCTGGGGGCAAAGGACAATTTCTGGGCCATGGGTGACACCGGTCCCTGCGGCCCCTGTTCGGAAATCCATATCGACCAGGGCAGGGAAGTGGGCTGCGGCCGGCCGGACTGCGCGGTGGGCTGCGATTGCGACCGTTTCCTTGAACTGTGGAATCTTGTTTTCATGCAGTTTGAACGCAGTGAGGACGGCACCATGACGCCCCTGCCCAAACCAAGCATTGACACGGGCATGGGGCTGGAGCGTATCGCCGCGGTCATTCAGGGCGTGCACAGCAATTATGAGTCCGACCTGTTCACCCCCATCATTGATACCATCGCCGGGGTTGCCGGCACAAGCTATGGCGCAAACGACCGTGCCGACACCGCCATGCGCGTCATCGCCGATCACGGCCGCACCACCGCCTTCCTGGTGGCGGACGGCGTACTGCCTGCCAATGAAGGCCGGGGCTATGTGCTGAGGCGCATCATGCGGCGGGCCATCCGTTTCGGCCGCACCCTGGGCTTGACCAGGCCTTTCCTGAGCACCATTACCAACAAGGTGGTACAGGAGATGTCCCCGGCCTATCCCCACCTCAATGACGCGGTTGAGCTGCTGGAGCAGGTGGTCAGCAATGAGGAGGAACGCTTTCTTGAAACCCTGGGCAACGGGCTGGAAATGCTGGGCAAGGAAATCCATCGCCTGAAAAAAGAAAAGAAAAAAATCATCGATGGGGAATTCATCTTCAAACTCTATGACACCTTCGGCTTTCCGGTGGATATCGTCAGAGACGTCTCCATTGAAGAAGGGTACGGCATTGACGAGGCCGGCTATAATGCCGCCATGGAGGCCCAGAAGGCGCAATCCCGCAAATCCTGGAAGGGCGGCGGGTTGACCGAGTTCAGCGCCGGACTGCGCCAGCTCAGCACCAGTGGCGTAAAAAGCAGTTTTGTCGGCTACGCCACCCGGCAGCATCAATCAACCCTTGTGGCCATCATCAATGAACAGGGAGAGAGCAGCGAGCAGGCCGCCAAGGGGGAAAAGGGGCTGCTGGTCACAGCAGAAACACCCTTTTATGCCGAGTCGGGCGGCCAGATAGGGGACCAGGGGGAAATCAGCGGGCCATCAGGCAAGGCCAGGGTGGTCAACACGGTGCAGGCCGGTGGCGGCCTTATCCTGCATGAGGCGGAAATGATTGCCGGGAACATTTCCTGCGGTGATGTGGTGGAGCTGACGGTGCTTGATGCCAGAAGGCAGGCGATCGCCTGCAATCATACGGCTACCCATCTTCTCCAGGCTGCACTGAAACAGGTACTGGGGGATCATGTCAAGCAGTCCGGATCCCTTGTTGAGGCGGACAGGCTCCGTTTTGATTTCACCCATTTCTCGCCCTTATCCCCTGCAGAAATCCAAAAAATAGAAGCCATCGCCAATACGGCCATCAGGTCCAATGCACTACTCTGCATTGATAACCTGACGAAAGAAGAGGCCATCAAGTCCGGCGCCACCGCCCTTTTCGGGGAGAAATACGGCGACACGGTGCGGGTGGTGACCATTGACAGCTTCAGCAAGGAACTCTGCGGCGGCACCCATGTGCAGGCCACCGGGGAAATCGGGCTGTTGAAGATTGTCTCGGAAACTGGCATCGCAGCCGGCGTGCGCCGCATTGAAGCGGTAAGCGGCCGGGAGGCATTTGCCCGATTTCAGCAGGAAGATGAAAAGCTGAACCTGATAACCGGGCTCCTGCGCTGTGCCCCTGGCGAGGCCGCGGCTAAAATCGATAAGCTCATGGCACGGATCAAGGAGCTGGAAAAAGAGGTGGGCAACCTGCACGCCAAGCTCTCACTGGCAAACCTTGACTCACTTATTGACGGCGCCAGGACAGTGAAAAATATCAGGGTGGTTGCAGCTCAGGTCCCCCTTGATTCAGCCAAAACAATGCGCGAGGTGGGAGACCGGGTAAGAGATAAACTGGGCAGCGGCGTGGCCGTGCTGGGCGGCATTCTTCATGACAAGGTTTCGCTTCTGGCCATTGTCAGCAAGGATCTGACCGGTACTATCCAGGCTGGAAATATAATTAAAGAGGTGGCTCAGCTGGTTGGGGGCGGGGGAGGGGGACGCCCGGATATGGCCCAGGCAGGCGGTACCATGCCAGATAAACTACCCCGGGCACTACAGGCAGTATTCGCCATCATAGAAAAGCAACTGCAATGAAGGTTTAGTCTCCGGAAATAACAGCGTAACAATGTGACACAAAATTCATTTTTTGTAAATTAACTAGTAACTATTCAAGATTTTGTGAGAAATATAATACCAAAATATTGGGTTAAAAAAAGTTGACAGCCAAAAAAGAATGTAGTAGACAACTCCATGTTTAAATGAAGCCCGATTCATTTTTAAGCAGAAACCACATATCATTAAGTTATTCAATAGTAAGGGGGCGCTAAATGATTACAGTTGACATCACCATGCCGATCCACATCCTAAACATCCTGTTTCTGATCGTGGTTCTCAATGCAGTTCTTTATCGCCCTGTGAGACGAATACTTGCAGAGCGAAAACAGAAGATTAGTGACTTAAACACCGATGTGGACACATTTAACAAAAATGCCAAATTAAGGGCGGAACAGTTTGACCAAAAATTCAGGGATGCAAGGCGGAAAGCCAAGACTGAATTTGATGCGGCAAGAAATGAAGCTCAGGCGGCAGGTACGGAAAAGCTGCAGCAGATTAAAAGTGAATCTGACAAGGCAAAAGCTGCTCAAATGGGCATCGTTGCCTCGGAAGTGAAAGCTGCTGAACAGTCTTTAAAGGGGCAGGTTGAAAGCTTTGCGACAGAAATGGCCGGTAAGGTACTCGGGAGGGCTCTGTAAAATGAAAAACAACAAGAGGTGGTCAAAGATTGCATTAACTGCTTTGGCACTTGCGGCTGTTATCGGGACAGCAGGAATCATTTACGCAGCAGGCGGTGATCCGCATGCGGTAGAGGCGGCAGGGCATGCTGCCGAAGCAGCTGGAGAGGCACAAGGCGCAGCAGCGGCACATGGCGGCTCCTCCATGACAGGCCCCCATGGCGCTCTGTCTCCTGCAAAACTGAAGGATCTCGGCTGGAGGGTAATGAACTTTGCCGCCCTGATGGTCATTCTGATCAAGTTCCTGAAAAAACCATTGGTTGACGCCTTAAAGGGCAGGCAGCAGGGTATCGCAGCCGAGTTTGAAGATCTTGAGACCCGCCGGGCCGATGCGGAACGGAATTACAAAGAATATGAAGCCAGACTCGCCGGCATTGATGACGAGTTGAAGGGTATGGTTGAAAAAGCGATCGCTCAGGGCCAGGTTGAAAAAGCGCGGATCATCGAAGAAGCAAACCGCGCTGCTGAGGGCATTAAACGCCAGGCTGAAATGGTCGTGCAGAATGAAATTGCCGAAGCCAAACGCCGCCTGAAAACAGAAGTCGCCGATCAGGCAACAATCATGGCGGAAGAAATCATCAAGAAGAATCTCCAGGACACAGACCAGAACAAACTGGTTGAGGATTACCTGACCAAGTTGGGAGGTTTGAAAAAATGAAAAATGATATTCTGGCCAAACGTTATGCAAAGGCCGTTTTTATTGTGGGTAAAGAAGAAAATGCCTTGGACGATTATGCCAAGACACTGAAAGATTTTGCGGAACTCTATACGACATTACCTGAGGTTCGCGATGGTTTGACAAACAGGATATACCCGGCCGACGTTCGCGAGAAGGTCATGGCTGCAATCGTAAAAAATGCCGGTGTATCCAAGATCATGGGGAACTTCCTCAATTTACTGGCCCAGAAAAACAGGGCCAATGTACTGCCTGAAATAGCTGCGTCATTTCAGGGCATGGTTGATGTTGAAAGAAACGTCTGCCAGGGAATTGTGATCACAGCCAAGGCTCTGGAGCCTGCGCTATTGGATAAGGCAAAGCAAACATTGGAAAAGATAACAGGAAAGCAGGTTGTTTTGAAAACCGAAATTGATACATCCATTATCGGCGGTATGATAGCCAAAGTTGGTGATATCATTTTGGATGGCAGCATCAAAACGCAGCTTGAGGGTTTAAAAGAGTCCATTAAAGGGAGTGAATAGGCAATGCAAATTAAAGCTGAAGAAATCAGTCAGATTATCAAGGGGCAGATCAAAGACTACGAAACGAAAGTTGATCTGAGTGAAACTGGAACCGTAATTTCAGTTGGTGATGGTATTGCGCGTGTCCATGGGGTTGAAAAATGCATGGCTATGGAGCTTCTGGAGTTTCCGAACGGAATCCTCGGCCTCGCCCTGAACCTGGAACAGGACAATGTTGGCTGCGCCATATTCGGCGAAGTCAGGTACATCAAAGAAGGGGATATCGTCAAGAGAACCGGAAGAATCGCCGAGGTTCCGGTAGGACCTGAAGTTGAAGGCAGGGTTATTGATGGTGTTGGTAAACCCATTGACGGCCAGGGCCCGATCAACGCAAAAAAATTCTCAAAAATGGAAGTTCTGGCCCCTGGTGTTATCGCCAGAAAAGGCGTCCATGAACCATGTTATACCGGCAGCAAGGCTGTTGACGCCATGACCCCGGTTGGTCGCGGACAGCGGGAGTTGATCATCGGCGATCGCCAGATCGGCAAAACATCGCTGTGTGTTGACGCAATCATTGCGCAGAAAGAAACTGATGTGCACTGTATCTATGTTGCCATCGGCCAGAAAAAATCAACCGTGGCTCTGGTTGTTGAGAACTTGAGAAAACATGGCGCCATGGAGTACACCACCGTTGTAGCCGCCTGCGCCTCTGACCCTGCGCCCATGCAGTACGTGGCTGCATTTACCGGTTGCGCAATTGGCGAGTATTACAGGGACAACGGCATGCACGCCCTGATCATCTATGATGATCTTTCCAAACAGGCGGTATCCTATCGTGAGTTGTCCCTGCTGCTTCGCCGCCCACCAGGACGTGAGGCCTATCCTGGTGACATTTTCTTTAACCATTCACGTCTGCTGGAACGTTCCTCGAAAGTAAACGATGCATTGGGCGCAGGCTCACTGACCGCTCTGCCCATTATCGAGACTCAAGCCGGTGACGTATCCGCCTTTATTCCCACCAACGTTATTTCCATTACCGACGGTCAGGTATACCTGGAACCAAACCTGTTTTTCTCAGGTGTCCGTCCGGCTATTAACGTTGGTCTTTCCGTATCAAGGGTTGGTGGTGCAGCTCAGGTAAAGGCAATGAAACAGGTTGCCGGTACACTTCGGCTTGACCTTGCCCAGTATCGTGAACTTGCCGCCTTTGCCGGGTTCGGTTCCGATCTTGACGCTGCGACCCAGGCTCAGCTGACCCGTGGCGCCCGACTGGTTGAAATTCTGAAACAACCTCAGTACCAGCCACTGTCCATGGAAAAACAGGTAACCATCATTTTCGCAGGCACCAAGGGATACCTTGATAAGCTGCCCCTCGACACACTGGCAGATTACGAACAGGATCTTTATACCTACGTAGCGAGTAACGAGCCTGCCATATTTGACACATTGAAGGAAAAAAAGGTAATCGACAAGGCTCTTGAGGAAAAAATGCACAGCACCATCAAGGCCTTCACAGAGACGTTCAAGGCATCTAAAGGAATTCAATAAATCTGGAGTAACGAGTCATGCCGAGTCTAAAAGATGTCAAAATGAAGATAGCTGGTGTCAAGAAGACAGCCCAGATCACCAAGGCCATGAATATGGTTTCATCGGCCAGACTGAGGGGCGCCCAGATGAAGATGGAGGCTTTTCGGCCATATGCCGGGAAATTCAATGAAGCGCTTCGCTCCATCAGCAGCAATATGAAGTCCGGCGCGTTTGCTTTAATGCAGGAACGCGAGGTGAAAACTGTCGAAATCCTTATCGTTACATCCGACCGTGGCCTTTGCGGCAGTTTCAATGCGAATATCATCAAAATGGCTGAAAAGCTGATGAATAAGCATGAGGCTGCAGGGAAAAAAGTTACACTCGTCTGTGTCGGTAAAAAAGCAAATCGCTACTTTCGCAAAACCGGCAAGGTCCGTGAAAAATTTATTGATATCATGGGCAACTTCCAGATGTTCAATGCCCGCGCAATTGCCCAGGATGTTGCTGCAAACTTTATTGCAGGCGGATCTGATGAAGTACATCTCATATATGGCAGCTTCATAAGCGTTGCCAGACAGTTACCAAAAACAATGCCTTTCCTGCCGGTAAAATCAGTTGCAACAGATGATGCGGAAAAAACCGAAACCAAACAGGCAGGCGACTATATCTATGAGCCCAGCCCAGAGGAGATTATGGATGTTCTTCTTCCTCTGTACACAAATGTTATGGTTTATAATGCCATGCTTGAGGTCGGCGCCAGTGAACATGCCGCCCGTATGACGGCCATGGACAATGCGACCAAAGCTTGTAAGGATATAATCAGTAACCTGACAATGGTATACAACAAAGCGCGCCAGTCAGCAATTACCGGCGAGCTCATGGATATTGTAGGTGGTGCTGAAGCACTGAAAGGATAACAATAAATTTCGGAGTGGAGGGCAACCACCTCTTAAACGGAGAATTTTCAAGCTGCTGAGGAGGCAATTAGCCATATGAGTAATCAAAATGTAGGAAAAATAGTCCAGGTTATCGGACCTTGTGTTGACGTTGAGTTTGAACAGGGATTTCTCCCTAGAATTATGAATGCACTTTTTGTATCCAATCAGGGCATCAACGATGAGCCAGACAACCTTGTTATCGAAGTAGCTCAGCATCTCGGTGATAATGTTTGTCGTTGTATTGCTATGGATCAAACAGACGGTCTCAGGCGCGGACTGGAAGTCAGGGACTCCGGCCTGCCCATTGAAATTCCGGTAGGGACTCCCGCCCTTGGACGTATTATGAACGTCGTCGGACGTCCGGTTGACGGTCTCGGACCGATCTCTTCAGATAAAAAAATGCCGATCCACAGACCAGCTCCCCTCTTTACCGAGCAGGATACTGAGGT
The DNA here is from genome assembly GCA_018816555.1 of Pseudomonadota bacterium. GTDB lineage: Bacteria > Desulfobacterota > Desulfobulbia > Desulfobulbales > SURF-16 > SURF-16. The sequence continues at coordinate 37,089 of JAHIVT010000001.1, read as the reverse complement.
ACACGTTCTTGAGACAGGCATCAAGGTTATCGATCTCCTCGTACCGTTCCCACGTGGTGGTAAAATGGGACTGTTCGGTGGCGCCGGTTGTGGTAAAACCGTTATCATGATGGAAATGGTTAACAACATCGCCATGCATCATGGTGGTATTTCCGTATTCTGCGGCGTTGGTGAGCGTACCCGTGAGGGAAACGACCTGTACCACGAGATGAAGGAATCAGGCGTTCTTCCCAAGGCTGCACTTGTTTACGGACAGATGACCGAGCCCCCGGGAGCACGTTCACGTGTGGCGCTGACCGGACTGACTGCTGCCGAGTATTTCCGTGATGAAGAGGGCCAGGACGTACTTTTCTTTGTTGACAACATCTTCCGTTTCACCCAGGCAGGTGCCGAGGTATCCGCTCTGCTCGGACGTATTCCTTCAGCCGTTGGTTATCAACCGACCCTGGCAACCGACCTCGGTGCCCTGCAGGAACGTATTACATCAACAACAAAAGGTTCCATTACCGCTGTACAGTGCGTATACGTTCCCGCAGACGACCTGACCGACCCCGCGCCTGCTACAACATTTGCCCATCTTGACGGAACCGTTGTTCTTTCCCGTCAGATTGCCGAGCTTGGTATCTATCCTGCGGTTGATCCCCTTGACTCAACCTCTCGTATTCTTGATCCAAATGTTCTGGGTGAAGAGCATTATAAGGTTTCCCGCCAGGTTCAGGTCAGCCTGCAGAAATATAAAGATCTGCAGGATATCATCGCCATCCTGGGTATGGATGAGCTTTCAGAGGATGATCAGCTGCTCGTCGGGCGTGCCCGTAAGATCCAGCGTTTCCTTTCACAGCCCTTCACCGTTGCCGAGGTTTTCACCGGCATGAAGGGCGCATATGTTAAAGTTGTTGACACGGTACGCGGCTTCAAGGAAATTCTTGACGGCAAACATGATGAACTGCCTGAAACAGCCTTCTACATGGTAGGTACCATCGAAGAGGCAGTTGAAAAAGCCGCAAAGGAAAAAGCAGCTTAATTTATTTTTTATATTACGTATTTTTTTTATTGAATGTACTCCCACTGGGAGCTACAACAAGTCAAGGTAAAGACCAATGGCTGAATCAATACATTTAGAGGTTGTCACACCATCAGGTCCTATAGTCAGTGATGATGTTGATATAGTCAGCGCCCCCGGCTACGGTGGTGATTTTGGAGTGCTGGCGAATCATGCCCCTTTTCTGAGTACCATTAAGATCGGGAGCTTGGTTTACAAGAAGGATGGCAAGGAAAACTACCTTATGGTGAGCGGTGGTTTCTGCGAAGTATCAAACAATAAAATCACCTTTCTCGTAGAATCAGCCGAGGCAGGGAAGCAGATTGATGTTGATCGTGCCCTGCGGGCAAAAGAAAGGGCTGAAAAAAGGCTTGCAGAAGCGAAAACTCAGACAGAAAAAATCAACATGGTCCGTGCCCAGGCTGCAATGCAGCGGGCACTTGCCCGAATAAGAGTTGCTGAAAAGCATTCCAAGTAAGTAAGTTAGCTTCATACAATAAAAAAAGCCGCCCATCATGGGCGGCTTTTTTTATTGTTCCTGCCGGATTTGCCGCACTATTTATTCTTCCCGCCAAGATTTGCCTCAATGACAAAATCACCATGCTCTGTACTGAAGGGAATTACCAGGGTTGGTGCATCGGAATAATAGGAAATCTCAACATTCTTCCCCACAACCATGGTCGGGGTGGCCAGATTAAACTTGTAATCAAGTTTGGCAAGCTGGGCCTTGGCCCCGCCACAGATCATATTTGTCAACTCTCCCACCGCGTCAACGATCTCTTCATCAACTTTTTCTTTCGGGGGCTCCATCAGCATATTCGCCACCACATGCAGAATACAATTTTCGGAAAAGCTGAGAATCATGCATCCGGATATTTCATCAGAAACCATGCCGATAATGCCGGAGACTTCACCATAGGTGAGTGAATTATCCTTGAGGCTGGGCTTTTTCGGTTTAACCTGTGTCTGACACATGGTTTCCAAGACGTTTTTCGCAGCATTTAAAAACGGATTTATGAATTCTGCTTTCATCGGGTATCCTGTTATTGGTATCCAATTGATATACAAGTAAAATTATGCTCTTAAAATAAAAAAATCTTTATTATTAGCTGATTATATCACAACAATTTTCAGATTCAACGCTCATAATAATAAAAATGTTAATTTAACAAAGTGTTTTTGATAAGTTCATTTAAGGGTACTTGAAATGATCCTATAAACATATTAAATAGGTAACAACTTAAAATTGCAGCAAAACTAGTAGAAATACCTAGCAAGAAGCTTTTCTATAAGGAGAATTTCCAATGAAGCCGAAAGATCGTCTTGCCATCCCCAGGCAAAAAGCGCCTGAACTTTCAGTTAATTACCGGATAAAAAATTTTGATGAAGTTACGCGGGGATATGACGAGAAAACCGCCATTCTCGAAGCAAACCGCTGTCTGCAGTGCAAAAAGCCAACCTGCCGCCAAGGGTGCCCGATAAACAACAATATTCCGGGGTTTATTGAACATCTTCGCAATGGGAGATTTGAGGAAGGGTACTGGACCATACGTGAAACCAGCTCCCTGCCCGCGGTCTGTTCAAGGGTGTGCCCCCATGAGTTTCAATGCGAAGGGTCCTGTATCCGCGGCAAAAAAGGTGATGCGGTTGCCATTGGTATGCTTGAACGTTTTCTGGTGGACTGGATGGTCAGTAATCAAAAAAATTTAGCAGTTCCCTGCGTTCTGCCCAAGGACAAGAAAGTGGCGATCATCGGCTCAGGACCGGCGGGAATGACAACGGCTTACCATCTGGCCCATGAAGGCTATCATTGTACGATATTTGAAAGTCTGCCCGTATTCGGCGGCATGCTTGCCGTGGGCATTCCCCCCTATCGTCTGCCCCGTGACATCATCAATGCAGAATTCGATTCATTAAAAAATTGTGGCGTAACCGTTGTGAATAATTTTAAAATAGGCAAAAACCTGACCTTAGAGCAGCTGAAGGATGAAAAAGGCTTTGCTGCTGTTTTTGTCAGCGTGGGAGCCCATAACAGCCGTAAACTTGGCATCGAAGGTGAAGACCTGGCAGGAGTCACCCATGGAGTTGACTATCTGCGCAATGTCTGCCTGGGTGAAAAGATCAATCTCGGCAGCAAGGTCGTGGTGGTCGGCGGCGGGAACGTGGCCATTGATGTTGCGCGAACAGCCCTGAGAACCGGATCAAAAGATGTTTTTATCCTCTACCGGCGAACCAGAAAAGAAATGCCCGCCTCCATGGCTGAGATTCATCATCTTGAAGAGGAAGGGGTTCATATTGAATTTCTGGCTGCACCTGTTAAGATACATGGAGAAAACGGCAAGGTGGCCAGGGTTGAATGCCAGAGAATGACCCTTGGTGAATGTGATGCATCAGGCCGTTGCCGTCCGGTGGTCATTGAGGGGTCGAACTTTATGATTGAGGCTGACGCCATTATCCCGGCAATCAGCCAGAAGGTTGACCACACTGCCGACAGCAACCTGAAGATAGAACTGACCAGCTGGGGCACCTACGTGGTTGACCCGCTTACCCTGCAGACCTCAGTACCGTGGATTTTCTCCGGTGGAGACTCCGTACTGGGGCCACAGACGGCCGCCAAGGCGGTCTATCAAGGAAAGGTTGCAGCAGAGTCCATAAAACTGTATTTAGAAGGGAAAGACCTGAAAGAAGGACGAAACGTACGTATTTTATCATAAGCCGGGGGAAAAGCCTTAACGAGGTCCTATGACCGTATTTTTCAGCAAGAAAGAAAAGATCGGCGAACTTCTCGTCCGCCAGGGCAAACTGCAACCAAATCAGCTGGAGCGAGCACTCACCCATCTTGAATCAGTCCCACAGGGGCTGGGAGAAATCCTGGTTTCCCTGGGTTTCATCAGCGAGGAGGACCTGCTTACAGGCCTTGCCGAACAACTTTCCCTGGGCATCTATGCACCGCAGGAGGAAGATGCATTTCTGCCCCTCACCATCGCCAAGATCTTTCTGCGCGATCATCCTTTTGCCCTGATCAAGCGGGGTGATAAAAATATCCTTATCTGCCATGATCCACTGGACGGTGATATTCTCTCCACCGCCGAAACCCAGCTCAACGAGCCATTTGAAATCCAGCTGGCCCTTGAAACGGAAGTCAAAAAAATGGTGGGTGAGCATTATGATCTCGGCATCAAGGAACAGGAAACCGAAAAATATATCATTGACGAGGCTGACGTCGATAAACTGAAGGATATGGCTTCCGAGGCCCCGGTTATCAAATATGTGAACAATCTAGTTGATACGGCGGTAAACCGGCGGGCCAGCGATATTCATATTGAATCCTTTGAAGGGGGACAGCTGATCCGTTTCCGTATCGACGGCATTCTCCAAGACTTTGAAATGCCTCCCCTCTCCATGCAGGCAGCCATCATATCCAGAACAAAACTGTTGGCTGCCCTGGACATCGCGGAACGACGAATTCCTCAGGACGGCAAGATCTCCATGCGCATCGGCGGCAAGGAAATCGACCTGCGTGTGTCGACCATGCCTACCATTTATGGGGAAGGGGTCGTTATCCGAATCCTGGAAAAAGGATCTATCATCCTTGACATGGGGCATCTTGGCATGGGAGAGGAGATCGAAAAGCAGTTCAAAGAACTCATCTCCTACCCGAACGGCATCATCCTGGTAACCGGCCCCACCGGCAGCGGCAAGACAACAACTCTTTATTGCGCCCTCAACCAGATCAATAGCGGCCACAACAAAATCATAACCCTGGAAGATCCGGTGGAATACCAGCTCAAAGGGATAAACCAGACCCAGGTACGCCCGGAAATCGGCCTCACCTTTGCCAAGGGGCTGCGTTCCATCGTGCGGCAGGATCCGGATATTATCATGGTGGGCGAGATAAGGGATCTGGATACCGCGGAAATCGCCGTCCAGTCGTCCCTGACCGGCCACCTGGTATTTTCCACCCTGCACACCAATGACGCACTTTCCGCCGTGACCCGCTTAATCGATATCGGGGTGGAGAATTTCCTGATCTCTTCCGCCCTGCGCGGCGTGCTCGCCCAGCGTCTGGTCCGCCGCGTCTGTCAGCATTGCCGCACCCAGCAGGGGCGCATTGCCGAACACCTCGGTTATCTGCCGGAAGGCGCCGACTTTGAAATGTACACCGGCAAAGGTTGTGCCAGCTGTTCCGACACCGGCTACAGCGGACGAATCGGCATCTACGAGCTTCTCGTCATGAGCGATGCCCTGTGCCGGGCGGTGGCCAAAAGAAAAGATCTGGGCGAACTGAAAAGAATCGCTGTTGCCGAGGGTTTCAAGGAGATGTTCCATGATGGATTGCAGAAGATCAAGGAAGGCAAAACCACCCTTGCCGAGGTGATCAGGGTAAGCAGAGGAGCAAGCAATGCCGCTCTTTAAATACACGGCACTGGACACTGAAAATGCAGTAAAGGAAGGAGTGGTGGAGGAGACCGACAAAACCGCAGCTGCAAAAAAGCTGATGCTGCAGGGTATCCGCCCCCTGGAAATCAGGTCATACACTCCGGGCAGCAAAATACAGATCAGCCTGCCTCATTTCCTCCATTTCTCGCGGGACAGGATAACCCGCGTGGAAATTAATTTTTTCACCAAACAGATTGCCATGCTGCTCAATGCCGGCCTGTCCCTTGACGGCGCCCTGCGGGTCATGAAAAACCACAGTCAGAAACCGGCCTTCAAGGAATTCTGCGGCGCCATAGAAAGAAAACTCAAAGAGGGCAAATCATTCTCCCAGGCCCTGGCTGATTTTCCCCATTTCACCCCCATGTACATCAATATTGCCAGGGCAGGGGAAGAAGGCGGCATCCTGCCCGCCATGCTGACGAAAATCACTGAATACCAGACGACCTTTCAGGAACTGCGGCAGTATATCATCTCCGCCTCTGTTTATCCTCTTTTCCTGCTTGTGGTGGGCATCATTGCCATCATTATTCTCATCACCACCATCCTGCCCAGGTTCCAGGTACTTTTTCAGGGAATGGGACAGCAGCTTCCCGCCAATGTGGCTTTCATGATGAGCGTGTCCGGCTTTATCTCCAATCACTATCTCCTGGTCCTGCTGCTGCTTTTCGGCCCGGTTGCGCTGCTGGTCTGGTACCTGAAACAGCCGGAGGGCAAGAAGCTCTACCACCGTCTGTCCCTGAAAATACCGATACTGTCAAATTTTATCTGTGAACTCGAAACCACACGGATTTTCCGTACCCTTGAGGTGCTGGTAAACAACGGGGTGCATCTGGCCACCGCCTTGCGTATCTGCTCAGGCATCGCTGTCAATGAGCAATTCCAGCATCTGCTGCACCGGGCCACCGAGGCTTTAAAGGAAGGGCAGCGGGTCAGCACCAAACTCAGAGGTGAGGCGCTGCTGCCGTCACTTGCCGTGGATCTGCTCTCCATCGGCGAGGAATCTGGCAGGGTAGGGGAGGTATGCGGACAGATTGCCGATCATTATGACCAGGAGCTGCGCAGCCGGATTAAAAGGCTGATCGCGCTCGTTGAACCGGCTTTTATTCTCGTCATTGCCCTGGTGGCCGGTTATGTGGTGATCTCAATGCTGACGGTCATCTTAAGTATTAATGACATCGCCGGCTGAGAAGGGATCTGGCAGACTTCAATGCAGAGGAAAAATTCCGGGGACACATGAAAAAGAGATTTGCGGGAGATACCAGTTCCGCCGGATTTTCCCTCTTTGAACTGCTCACCGTGCTTGTCATGCTGGGCATTCTGGCAGGCATTGCCGCCCCATCCATAGGAAATTTCCTGGCAGGACTTGATTTCAGAAAACAGGTGGGAGACATTATGGCCCATATGCGGGCAGTTCGACTGGAGGCCGTTGTCTCGGGCCAGCAGATAAAATTAAGCATTGAAGACCATAATCTCCTGCTGGACCGGGGTGAAGAAGAGCAGGAGGTGCAGGAGCTGGATCTCAATCGGGAAAGCGAACTGACCCTGGAACCTCCGGTGGTCATCTTCACACCGCAGTCAACCGTAACGCCAGCGACCATTACCTTGTCCAGCGACGGCAGGGACCGGACCATCAGCCTGGATCCGCTCACTGCCCTGCCGGTGATACGCTAAAAGATGCTGATGGAAATCCATAACAAGGTTCAGGGAGGCTGGCTGAGGAACAGAAAATTTGCTGCCGTGAAACCGTCGCATCCGGACAGTGTTGCAAAACAGAAGGGCTTTACCCTGTTTGAGGTGATGGTGGCCGTACTCATGCTGGCCATGGTTTCCACCATGATCTACTCCATCCTGAATGTCAGCATACGGTTTGCCGAAAAAGGAGATAAAAGCATCCTGCTGCTTGAGCGGGAGCAGGGCCTGATCGGCATCCTGCTGCGCCAGATTAAGAACGGCTGGTATGATGAGCAAAAAAAAGAGGTTGCCATTGCCGCGGATGACACCATGCTGCGCATTACAACCCGTGCGCCTCTGCTTTACCCTCTTGCCGGGGTGGTGATAGCCGTGTATCGTTATGATCCGGACAGCGCCACCCTCTATTACCTGGAAAAAAAGGATTTTTACAACATCGATTATGGCGAGGATTATGTCCCGGCTTTCGAGGATATGCAGGTACTGGTTGAAAATTGCCGGCCATTGTCCTTTTCCTATGAGGAGAACAGCAGTTCAGTGACTGTGGTCTATGATGGCAAGGAATTCAATTTTACCCCCTGGTGCCAGGTGGAAACACGAACAGATGAAATTTAGGGCAGTAAAAATTGTCCCCCAGGGCACTGCAGAACAGATGGGATTTACGCTGCTTGAGGTGCTGGTGGCCGTGCTGATACTTGGCCTGGCCTATGTGGCCGTGCTGCAAAATTTCTCCATTTCTCTTAAAAACATAGATAAAATCGGCAAAACACGCCAAGCTGTATTTGACGAACTGCTCACGTTCAGCGAGGATATCAAATTCACTGGCGCCAACCAGCTGGAAGGGGATGTAGAAGTGCAGGGCACACTTTTTATCGAAGGAGCAAAATACCGTCTTATGGAAGTTACAAGCAACAGCGGCGAGCTGGCAACATTGAAACTGCAACCCATTTTATAGGGAAACATTGCAGGCAGGAAAACCATATGGTAATCGGGTCAAGAGGGAGGAAAAGCTCCAGGCAGCAGGGTTTTGCCCTAGTCGTTGTTATTGTCATCATGCTTCTCATCTCCTTTCTCGCTGCCCAGCTCATCCTGAGCGTGCGCACAGAGCTGCGGGTTGCCTTCAATACTAAAATCCAAGCCGCCGAACTCTCCCTGGCTGAGGGCGGAGTGAACCTGGGCCTGTTCAGACTGCTTGACAAGCCTGTTGAATATATTAATGAGGATTATGAGAAGTTTTTAGAAGGATACGAATATAACGCCTTCCTTGAGACAGGTCTTTTAACCTATTATGTGGTCAATGAATCTGGTAAATTAGATCTGAACAAACTGAACAAACCTTTACTGGAACTTTTTCTGGAATACATGAAGATTGAACCCGATCAAAGGGAAGTAATCATCGATTCCCTGCTGGACTGGGAAGATGGCGATGATCTGCACCGTTTAAACGGAGCGGAACTGGACACATACCAGGACCTGGATGATCCCTATATTCCACGAAACGGCAAAATCATGGATCCCTCTGAATTCTTTCTCGTTTACGGTACCGAACCTCTTTCCGGCCTCTTTAAGGCTAATGAAATATTCACCGTGCACAATGATAGCGGATTAATAAATTTTAACAGCCTGACCCCCATGATGCTTGATTTTCTCGCAGAAGGAGACGAGACAAAGATCAAAGAATACCATGAGGCCCAGGAGCTGTATGGCAGCCTTACCCAGGAACAGGCCCGACAAATTTTAGGGGATGAGCGCTTTGACCAGTGTTCGGCAGGGCTGACATACTCATCAGGCAACAACAGATATTACTCCATTGTTGCCTTGGGTGAAGCAGGTGTGGATGCTGAAGCCCTGGCTGCCAGAGAAAGCGACAACACGAAGAAAAGGGTGGCAGTCGAGGTAAGGACCTTATTGGAACTGCGGGGCGCCAAGGTAAATTATTTTGCCTGGGAAGAAGGATGGTCATGAAAGAGAGAGTCGAAATACTCATCCGGCAAGACGGTGTGCATATCAGCTCATCCTTTAAACAGGAGGTTGAGTTTATTGCCCAGCCCGTGACCGAGTTAGGCAGCCGCCTCGCCCGCTACTGCCAGCCAAAGAGCCAGGCTGGCCTGGATGTCCTCTTTTATATTGCCGAAGATCTTCTTTTCTTCAAAAAATTCACCCTGCCCCTGAAAACCGCTGACCTCAAAGAGGCAATCGGCTATCAACTCGACATGTTTGCCCCCTTTGACGGCAAGATGCTGCACAGCTTTACGGCTATCCGCGACAAACAGGGATACAACATCTGCCTGTATGCCGCTTCAGAGGAAACAATTGTGCCCCTGCTGGAAGAGGTGACTGCCCAGGGATTTCAGCTTGCCGGGCTTTTCCCGGAAAGCCAGCGCTACGTGACACGGCTCAGCAAAAAAATGGAATGGGCACTGTTGATGCCAGGCCGTTTCCCCAAACTTCTCCTCTTTTCGGATAAAAAGATCAAAGACCGACTCCTCTGTTACAATGAACCCTCCATGGAGGAGTTGACCGACCGGAAGGGCATTGAAGTTATTTATAAACCGGCTGCCGAAGAGGGGAGCGGATTTCAGGATGCGGGACGGCTCCTGGCTGAAAAGGCCCTGCATAAGGAGTTGAATCTTCTGCCGCCTTCCTATCGTCGGCCGGATTATCTGCGCTATGCTCTCATCGGCCTCTGCCTGCTCAATGTGGTTGCCCTTATTGCCGCCGGGGCGCTCAAAGAATATAACGTTTTAACCGTATTAAAAAAGGTTGACACAGAGATCGCAACACTGCGGCCAAACGTCAAAGAGGTGGAGAAACTGCGGGTCGAGGAAAAACAGCTTGCCGATACCATCGGCCGGGTTGAAGCCATCGGTGAAAACTTTGATATCATTCGTTTTCTGGAAAAGGCAACGAAATCCTTGCCGGAAAACAGCTATCTTGACCAGATACGCATGGATGACAAGACAGGCGATATCCAGTTGCAGGGATATACGGAAGATATAGGCGCGCTGACAGCCAAACTCGATGCTCTTGGCAATGCCAAACTCAAATCCACCAGCCGCCGCAAAAATCAAACTTACTTCCATGTGGAGATAAGCGGCCAATGAACCAGCTCATCATGCTTCTCAAAGGTCTCGACCGCAAGATCCTTTTTCTTGCCCTGGCCGGACTGCTGCTGCTGCTTAACCTCGGTCGTCTGAGCCTGCAGGCATACAGTAACCAGGTTGCCGAGGTCGAGGAGAAACAGAATCTGCTGGCTCAGTATCAGGAAACCGTCAACCAGCTTCCTGCCCTGAAAAAAAGAGTGGCCCGGCTCGAGCAAAAGTCGAACAAGATGGATAAATATCTATTCAGCGGCTCATCCGAGGAAGAGGTATCATCGGCAATGCAGATCATGCTGCAGGAGCAGGTAACAAAGGTGGGCCTGGAGCCGGAATCCATCCGCCCCATGGTCAGCGGCGGAACAAAAACCGCCACCCGGGACTATCATGAAATTTCCATCAAGATCCGTCTGTCCGGGACCTTGAGTCAGTTTGTTGATTTTATCTCCCAGTTGTACCGCTCCGACAAGCTCTTTCAGGTGGAGAGTTTCACCTTGAAGCCCTATAAAAAATCAGAGATGAAAATTTTTATTGATCTGAAAGGTTATTACACGTTAAAAAATGCTTAAACTCATCGCAGCCATAGCACTCAGCCTGTCGCTCATTTTTCTGGTTAAAGAGTCGGTCATCGCTTTACGCACGGGTGATAGACTTGCTCCATCTGCAAGCGAAGGCAAGCAGGCCTCCAAACCACAGACAGCTTTTCCGGCAGAAAAAAATGTGATCTTTTATCCGCCGGTGCCCGTTGCCCTGCCGGACTTCAATAAGGGCTACCTTTTTAATGAAGAACGCATGATTGAGAGTGCTGCCGTCGATAATGGCGATGCCACGGAAGAAGACTCAACAGGCCCGACTGTCGACATGGATACAGTCTTTTATGCCGGGTCTATCATCATTGGCGAAGTGCACAAAGGCCTTGTCACCTATCCCTCGCCTAAGGCGGCCGCGCCTCTGAACAGAAAAATTCCAGCCAGGAAAGCCGCACCACCCCCGGTTAGGGAAAGGAATTATGCGCAACTGGCAGTAGGTGAAAGTTTCAGCGGCTATAAAGTTGTTGAAGTAGAGGCGGATCGCATAGTATTTCAAAAAGGCCCGGATACCATAGAAAAAATACTCAACGACCCGAAAAAGACCCGTATTGCCGCTCCACCCCCACCGAAAGAAAAGATAAAAACTCCCTCGGCGGCGACATCAAAGACAAACCGTGTTCAACTCGATAAGGCGAAAACCGGCAGCCCCGTGCAGTCCTCCAGGACGATAAGAAGCACCCGCACGATTCCAAATGCTAAAATCCAGGTCCCCGGGGTTCCGGTTCAACCTGCAACGGAGTGAATCCAAGCTGATATCATACATAAAAGGTCACCCCATGAACGGTAGCAAAAATATCTTTTTCCACACCAAGGATCCTGTTTCGCAGAGATCATCTCATGCCAGCCACTCGCTGCTCTTCAGACTGGCGGCACTGTCATTTCTGCTGATGCTGCTCAGCAGCGGCTGTGCGTTTAACAGCAGACTCGATCTCCCTCCCATCGATATGGCCAAGATGAACAAAGCCGTCAGCAGGGAGGACAAAAAATCTGCTATCCTCGAGGCGGAAGAGCAGCAGGAAAAGCATGAGCCGCGCATCAAAATAAAAGACATGACCCCGCCGTCGGAAGGCCGGGATAATTTCGCAGCCAAGATTTCAGAGGCCAGCTCAGCAAGCACAACAAGCAAGCCCCAGGCAGCCGCCGGTGAAGCAGAGTCTGAGGGTTTACTGCTCAATTTTGATAATGCGGATATTTTCGAGGTTATTCAGGTAATCGCCGGCACGCTTAACCTCAATTACATTATTGATCCCCAGGTAAAAGGGGTAGTTAATATCCACTCCGGCAGCAAAATCCCAACAAATCAGCTCTATGAAATTTTTACCAAGATCCTGCATATCAACGGCCTTGATATGCGTAGTGAAGGAGACTACCAATATATTTACGTGGCAAAAAAACTGGGCAACGAACGGGTCAGCGGCCCGGAAAAAATTGCCGGTCTTAAAGATTCCCCGCAGTTCATTATCCAGGTCGTGCCCCTTGCCCATCTTTCCTCCTCGGAGGTGCTGAAACTCGTTGAACCATACCTCTCGGCCCAGGGATCGCTCTATGATCTTCCCCAACAGAACACCCTGCTTGTCAGTGACTATGAAAGCAAGGTCATGGATATTCTGCGCATTATTGCCAGAATCGACATCTCGCCACTCGCCTCCGTTCATATCAAATTAGTCAGGGTGGATAACGCCCCGATCTATGACCTGCGGGATGAATTGACGGAAATCTTCACTGCGCTCAAAATCAACGGCAAAGATTTTGAGGGGATAACCGTGGTGCCTCTGGAGCGCGTCAATTCGCTGTTGCTGGTCAGCAACAGTGAAAATCAGGTGCAAAACGGAGTTGACTGGATCAAAGAGCTTGATGTTGTCCCTTCCCAGGACAGAGATAATATTTATATCTATAACGTGCGCAATTCTGTGGCGTCAGGCCTTGCCGACCTCATCAACCAGCTTATTACCGAAGAACAACCGACGACCCAGAAAACCACGGGAAAAAAGACCACCCCTACTACCCAGACCAAGGACCAGAAGGCCACCAAGACCACCGCCAACCAAAAAAGCACCAGCAGCAGCTCCACATCCACATCCACCGGCAGCCCCCTCTCATCGCTTCGTTTCATGGGAACGCCTGTTGTTTTTGGCGACGATGACCGCAACGTCATTCTCATCAGGGCTCTGCCGGGGGATTACATCCGTATCGTCAAACTGCTGGAACGGCTCGACAATCTGCCACGCCAGGTGCTGGTCGAGGTGCTGGTGGCGGAAATACAACTGACCAACGAACTGGAATTAGGCCTCGAATGGTTTCTTACCAGTAATAAGTATGCCTTCGGCACTTCTTTTTCCGCGGTGGGCGCATCCACCACCACCACCAACGGAGTGACTTCCACCACCTATCCCGGCGGCTTTTCTTACTCCTTCAATTACGGCGATGTGGCGGGCTTTCTGCAGACCCTGGCCTCCAGGAACAATTTAACCGTCCTCTCCTCACCGCAGATTCTGGTGCTAAACAATGAAAAGGCCTCGGTGAATGTCGGCAAGCAGGTGCCGATCGTCACAACCGTTACGGAAAACAGCACCACGGTCAGCCAGGTTGACAAGACTGTGCAATACAAGGATACCGGTGTCATTCTGGAAGTAACTCCCCAGATCAACTATAACGGCATTATTCTGCTTGAGGTAAGCCAGACGGTAAGCAAGGCCGAAGAAAACACCCTTTCGGATATCAGTTCACCGGTGATATCAAAGCGTGAACTGCAGACCAAACTGGCGGTCAAAAACGGACAGGCCATCCTCATGGGGGGGCTGATCGACAGGAATACATCGACCACGCAAAGCGGAGTCCCCTTTCTCATGGATATCCCCATTCTCGGGAACCTGTTCAAGTACCAGAAGGATAAAGAGGACAAAACGGAACTCATTATGATCATCACACCCTATGTTATTGAATCAGAGGATGTGCTTGACCAATATTCACGTGAGTTTGCAGATAAGATAAAACAATTGCGGCCGGAACTCACCAAGCCTATGGCCGCAAGCCCTAGAGATAAATGGTAAAAAGGAATGGAAAATGCGACAGTTTGTAATTGATGAGCTCAGCAGGGAAGAACGAGACAACCTGGATAACTATATGAAGAGAACGGCGAGGCAAGGGGGCATGGAGGGGATGTTCTGGTTGCCGGTCCCGGATGACCTGCTGGCTGAGGCACAACATGGCCACGAAGAATGCGGTCCTTTTTTCTTTGGTCTGGAACTGGCGGAGAAAAAGCTGATCGTCGAACTGCTGGTCAGGAGCCAGAGCAATTTACACTGCTCCTGCATCAGCTATGCAACCAAGGCACAAAGAGACTATCTTCTCGGCTTCGTGGACAATATGCTTCAGGAGGAACAGATCAAAGCATAGAGATCTTATTGCCAAAAACAAAAAAACCCGCCAGGCAAATACCTGGCGGGTTTTTTTTATAATGAGCTTATGCGAAGCGGGCGGAGTTTACCACCAGCAGATTGTCTGATCAGCGCCCCAGACCATATCGACCAGCTTATCATAGTCAGGAGCATCTACATTCAGATTAAAGGTTTCATTATCACGGCCTTCGGAGACGATCTCAACCAGTTTCTTGACATCATCATTAGGCTCGGAACGGTATACATGCAGGATTTTCATTTTGCATTCTCCCCTGTAAGATCTTAACTCTTAGCTGCAAAAATCAGCTCTTATCACTTCTCATAATGCCATAGGGTACAATGATTTCCATGTCCCGAAGCTTCTGTCCAAGTTCCTCAAGAGTCATTTTCACCAAGCCGTATTTCTCAACATTGCCATCCGGAATAGAAAAAATCTCACCTTCCATATCACGAATCCAGTCGATGTTTTCCTTATGGTAATCGGTCATCATGTTCTCTTCTATCTCGTTGTTCATGACAACACCATAGGCATACATATTTTCCACGGCAAGACCGAGAGCTGATCTGACACCATCAAGGATATAGTCGCTGCTAGGGTACATAAAGCATACTTTCTTTGACATCGGTTCCTCCTATAAAGTCAGATAGCATTCATAATCTTCAATGATAGCGCCATGCTGTGCCTGGGTAGCCATCTTTTCCTGGGTCAGACCCGCCGGAATATTAGCTACGTCATAGCCACATTTCTTATAGCTGTCAGCGCAAATGGAAACATCAACGTTCTCCATATCGCAAAGCGTTTTAAAGTTTGGGCACTTGGTCAGATGAGCGGACATCCAGGTAAAAAATACCTTTACTTTGGCGCCCTTGGCCACGGCAGCCTTGGTGATACCCTCCACATGCCTCATATTCTGGGGAGATGTTACAAAAATCCCGATACTTTTTGCCATGTTATTCCTCCATTAAAAGCAAACAAGAGCGGCGCCTCCGCTTTTGGCAAATGCGCCGTCATTAATCATCACATATTTCTTGTCACTTATTTTTTCTTAATAAAGAAACGGAAATAGCCGGATTCTTCCTTCTCTCCAACAAACTCATGACCGGCCCTGGTGCACCAGCCCGGCAGATCATTACGTGAACCAGGATCAGTGCCGAGGACTTCCAGAATCTCGCCGGATTTGATCTTATCAATTTCTTTTTTTGTACGCAGCAGAGGCATCGGACAGCTCAGACCTTTTGCATCCAAAGTGCGGGCAGCTTGTACGTTATCAGGGGCTTTTTTTATGTCGCTCATCGTTTCCTCCTCACAACAGATTTGACTTTGAAAAACTTTTACCTCAACCCGCCCGTTAAAACGATTCAACAAGGCAAGAATGAGATGATTAAATGAGTAATCATATATTGATACACGTTTTGAAATAACAAGAAAGAAATGTTATGTCAAGACGAAAAATGAATCATGGTTCAGGCAATCTTATTATCCTTTTTTTGAAGACAAATCATTGCTATAACATGCTTGACAATTTTTTTCGTCGCGAGTAAAGGTTTAAAATGTTATGAATTGTAAGTGATTAATGACTTCCTTTGAAGTATGGTTCAGACGGTTTTATTGGCAGCTGTCAATGAGGAAACATTAAAATAGGGGAGAAAAGAGATGAGTGAGGAAAGCATTTTAGGAAGTAAAATCAAGGGGCTGTACAAGAGCCTCTGCCAGTCGGAGTGGAATGCCACAATGACGGGTGTGATGGTGGCCTTGTTCTCAATCCTGATCATGGCCTGGTGGCGACCATGGGGAGCAGTGGGCGCAATCCGCAACTGGGGCGACTGGATCATGTACGGTATCACCAGCTTGATCGGCTCAGATGCAGGCATTTTCGGTTACTATGTAGATGCTCCCGGCTCCATTCTGACAAACACCGGCTCGGTTATCGGCATCGGTTTTGTGGGCGGGGCTTTTGTTTCAGCCTGCCTGGGCAACGATTTCGCCATCCGTATCCCACCCGTGCTGGAAATATGCAAGGCCTTGGTTGCCGGCGTCTTCATGGGAATCGGCGCAGCCTTGGCCGGCGGCTGTAATGTCGGCGGTTTCTACAATGCCATCGGCAATCTGTCCGCCCATGGTTTTGCCATGTGGGCAGGTTTGGTGATCGGCGTTATCGGCGGCCTCAAATACATATACTGGGAAATGGAACATATCTCCTGGGGCAGCGGCGGCGCCAAAACCATCGAATTTCCCAAGGGGCTGAACTTCCTGCTCGGCATCGTCGCCATCGTGGCCCTGATTGCCGGCACCTATATGTACTCAGGGAATGAAGACAGTGATTATATCGCTTCGCTTGGCGGTCTCATGCTGATTGCCTCAGCCATCGGCTACTCCATGCAGCGCGGCCGCTGGT
Source organism: Pseudomonadota bacterium (assembly GCA_018816555.1). Classification (GTDB taxonomy): domain Bacteria; phylum Desulfobacterota; class Desulfobulbia; order Desulfobulbales; family SURF-16; genus SURF-16. The sequence continues at coordinate 20,436 of JAHIVT010000001.1, read as the reverse complement.
GTATGATCCAGGGTTTCCGCGAACCCCATATGACCGGCAACTGCACCATGGCTAAATCCGTAGCACTGAGTATTTTTATCGTAGCCCTCGGGGCAGCGGTTCTCAAATACGGTGTTCCGGTCAGGCTTGACGGTGACCCCGTATTAGCCCCCATGAACTATGTGCGCGGCACCTTCGGCTGGGGCGGCGTGGTCGGCGGCATTGTCTTCGGCTTAGGCGCCATGCTGGCGGGCGGCTGCGGTACCGGAACCCTCTGGCGTGTCGGCGAAGGTCAGGTCAAGCTGTGGATCGTTGTGCCTATTTTCGGCATCACCAACTCCATCATGACCGCCTGGTTCAACGACATGGAATTTGAGGCTGACGGCGTTCTTGGTAAATATGTCTACCTGCCCGATGTCATGGGTTATGGCGGATCATTGTTTCTCATCGCCGCCTTCCTGCTTTTCTGGTATATCACGGTTGACTGGAATGAAGAATCCAACAAGTTGATTGTGGAAATGTAAGAGAAGATCCCGGGCAATTTTCTTCTTGCCCGGTTTTCACCTTTTGCAAAAACGCATTTCCGTTCTTTTCGGAAATGCGTTTTTTTTTGCCTTGACAGTTAAGGTAGTATAGGTGAACATTGAAAATATAATATTTAAGTTCTTACTGAAACATCACAGAGCAGACCGAAGATGATCGCCCCAAATACCGGCCTACGCCCATATATCTCACTCGCACCGGAACATCTGCTGCACGGGGATGAAGTTATTGTCATCGTCGATGATGAGATTGCCATCCGCGAGCCGCTCAAACTCTATTTCGAACAGAACGGTTTCGCCGTTGCCGATGCCAGCAGCGGCAGTGAATTAATCAGTCTGCTGGCTAACAGACATGCGGCGCTGGTCTTGCTCGATATCGGCCTGCCGGATGCTGACGGCGCCTCACTGCTTCCTCAAATTACGACAAACTATCCTGATGTCTCTATTGTCATGCTTTCCGGGCAGTCGGATATACAGGTTGCCCTGGATTGCATCCGCAACGGCGCTGATGATTACATCACCAAACCCGTCCAGTTCAACGAAATCATGGTGGCGGTGAAAAAAAACCTGGAAAAAAGGCGACTAATCCTTGAAAACCGCCGTTACCAGGACGATCTTGAGCAGGCCTATTTCCGCATTCAGCTTCTGCACCAGCTCTCCCTGAAAATGAACAGCGTCTACCTCAATGCCGTGGAGCTGGATGAGATCCTTCGTGCCATTCTGGTGGGCATTACAGCCAACGAAGGGTTACGCTTTAACCGTGCATTTCTTGCCTTGTTTGACAGCAGCAATCAATTTCTGGAAGGAAGAATGGCCATTGGACCAGGCTGCAGGGAGGAAGCTGCGCAGATATGGGCGGAAATGCGAGCCAAGGAGCTTGACTTCAACGAAATCATCAAAAACCTCGGCCAGGCCTGCATGCGGGAAGATGATACCGTCAACCAGATCGTCAAAAGTCTCAGGATACCCGTCACCTTTGCCGACCATATCCTGATCAAATCAGCCACTGAAAGACAGAGCTTTAAGGTCAGCTGCGGGATATCCTCGATTCCTGTTCCGCCTGACCTGATCAACTTGCTCAAAGAAGACACCTTTGTCGTGGTTCCGCTTTTTGCGCCGGGCCGCTCCATCGGCGTCATCATCGCCGACAACTATGTCACCCGCAAGCCCATTCCGGACAGCCATGTCAGCACCCTGGAACTTTTTGCCAGCCAGGGAAGTCTGGCCATTGAGCAGAGCCGTCTGTATATGGATATGCAGAAAAAGATCGATGAACTTGAAGAGGTGACCCATGAGCTGGACAAAAACAAAGACCTGCTGATTGAAGCCGAAAGATACTCTGCCCTGGGCCAGATGGCGGCCCAGATGGTGCATATGATCAGAAATCCCATCACCTCCATCGGTGGCGTTGCCCGCATACTCGGCCGTAAAATTGAAGGGGCGGAATGGAAAAAATATCTTGATGTCATGGTCAAGGAAACCGACAGGTTGGAGGCCACCCTCACCGAACTCTTCGACTTTGTCAGCCAGCCCCAGGGCGAAAAACAGATCAGCAACCTCTATCCGCTCATCCGCAAAACAGTCATTCTGCTGCAGACCAGCCTGGTGAAACATCAGATTTCCTGGACCCTGGACCTTGCCGAGCCTGACCCTGTCATTTTTATGGACGGCAAGCAAATACGCCGGGTTTTCCTCAATATCATCCGCAACGCCATGGAGGCCATGCCAAATGGCGGAACCCTGAAGATATCAGCCACGGTTGACAACGAGTGGGTCCATGTTTCTCTCCGGGATACCGGGATCGGTCTTTCCGGGGCTTATCTGGACAAGGCAACCGAGCCTTTTTTTACCACCAAGACCTATGGCACAGGCATGGGTCTCACGCTGGTTGACCGATTTATCAAGGCCCACGGGGGAAATTTTTCACTGAACCGTCACGACACCGGACTGGAAGTGAAGATCAATCTCCCCCTGGCAAAAAATGAAAATATCTGAACAATCCCATCTTTCCATCTACAAAATCGAACCCAGGGACGGCCAAAAAGTTCCGATAAGTAAAAGCCCTGACAACCTGCCCTTTGCTCAGGGTCAACTTATCAAAGGTACTGTTGCCGGATTTACCGGAGACGGCAAGGTGCTGCTGGATGTGGGCGGTCAAACGGTAACAGCCAGAACCCTGGTGCCGTTAACTCTGGGCAGTGAGCTTTGGCTGGAAACAGGGGAAAGCGACAGCTTCCCTCTGTTGACCCTGGCCGCCAAAAAAGGGGCGGTGCAGGATTTCCTGAAACTGCTTATTTCCACGGCCCCATTGCCTTCATCAAACGCCATGAGCCTATCCGACCTGTTCTCTTCCTTGCTGCCAAATCTTGTTCCTGAAGCAACTGCCGGCGGACAGATAATAGCCGGCAGCGTAATTGCGGCGACAAGTGGCGGGGAATCCTTCCCTGAAGCCATCAAGATTCTGTCCCTGCTGCTTGGCGGTTCACCCGGGCCACAGATGGACATATCCCAGTTGCTCGACACGATTGAGCAAAAAGAAACCATGCTCAAACCACTGCTCGACCCGACTACGGAAAAACTGGTCAAAATCCTGGCCGCTCATCAGCAGATAAACTGTCAGCCCCCCCAGACGACCGATCAGAACTTTTTACTTTTCCCCTGTTTTTTTGCGGGAAATGCCGGCTGGGGTGAGTGGATTTTTTCCATGGAAAAACAGGCTGACCAAGACCGGGGAGAACAATACAACCTGGCCTTTTTTCTGGAAATGAGCAGGCTCGGACCTCTTGCCCTGCAGGCAACCATTACCGACAGGACTATCACCGGACAGTTCTTGCTCGCCTCGGAAAAAGCCAGATCCCATGTTGAAGACCATGTCCAGGAGCTTACCCAAATCCTGGGCACACAGGGCTATCAGCCAGCTTCTTTCACCTGCCGGGTTAACAAGGAGAATATGGTCAGCCAGCTTAAGAAAGCGCTCCAGGAAAAGGCGGCTATCCGGCGTTTCTCACTCCTTGATGTCAGCGTCTGATCCCACTTTCGCGCTGATAAATACCGGCCTCTGCCAGGAAAGAACCACGGCGCCCAAGCCCACAACGGAAACCAGCAGGAAGGAACTGCGCAGCGCCAGGCAGAAAGCTCCGGCATGGGCCATGGAGTAGTCCTTCAGTTCAACCCCACCTGTTATCTGCCGGAAAAAAAAGGAGAAAAAAAGTCCGGCCAGGCCAACACCCAGCATCATGCCAAGATTTCGGGCCGTGGCGAGAAGCGCTGCCGCCGTTCCACTGTTTTTTTCACCCATTCTGGCCAGCACCGAGGCACTGTTGGGTGACAGAAAAATAGCCTGACCGAGCCCCAGAAAAACAAGGCGCCAAGCAACACCGGCAGGTTGCGTTTCCGGAGAGAGGAAGGCAAGGAGCAGCAGGCCGATGGTGGAAAAGCCCAGCCCCAGGGTGGACAGAATTTTCGCTCCCACCGAATCGGAAAGCCAGCCGGCAACCGGCGCTGCAACCATGGCGGAAAGGGGAATGGTCGTCATAATCAGCCCTATCCTTGATGCGGAAAGCCCCAACACCAGATTAAGGTAAAAGGGGATGAGGATGAGCACAAAAAACAGCAGCAGAAAGGAGAGCAGAGCGCTGACAAAGCCGATGGTGAAAAATCTTTTTTTCAGAAAAGACAAGGGCAGAACAGGTTCCTCGGCCCGTGATTCAACTCGTATGAACAGCAGCAGGCCGGCAATGACGCAGCAGAACAGTGCTCCAGCCCACAGCGGTGAAATCTGCGCGGAAAAAGCATGGGTGAGCGAAATGGAGGCGGTGACAAGCAGAAAAGTCCAGAGCATGGCCCCTGGCCAGTCATAGCGGTTCTTTGCCGGTTGCCGGGCAGGGGTTGGCGGAAGAATGAACTGAGACAGCACGGCAAAGCATAAGCTTGCCCAAAGCGAAAGAAAAAACAGCGCCCGCCAGGAAAAAAATTCAATCAGGTACCCTCCCAGAACAGGACCGCTCATCAAACCCAGCGAAACCGGAATTCCGATGAACCCCATACTGCGACCGAGTTTTTCCGGAGCGAATGTCTGCCGGATAATGGCCGGCCCGTTGGCCATCATCATTGCCGCACCCAGGGCTTGAAAAAAACGGGCGCTGATCAGCATATTCAGGGAAGTTGCAAAGGCACAGCCCGCGGAACCCAGACCGAACAGGAACAGGCCGAGCCCGTAGAACCTGCTCCGGCCGAGGCGGTCGGAAAGATGCCCCCAGAAGAGCAGAGTGGAGCTGGTGGTCAGCAGATAGGACATCACAACCCACTCGGTCTTGTGCAGCGGAGCCTGAAACTCGGCCATAATCGAGGGCAGAGCGATGTTCACCATGGAACTGTCAAGGGTGGAAAGAAAAACCCCTGAGGCAACCACAAGAAATATCAGAATTTTTTTATCAAAGACAGCCACAGTTCTTAGTCAACCCTGACAAGATATCTTTTTATTGACATAAAATGAACATTTTGAGTAGTTTAATTCTCTTAGAATGCATACAATCAACAAATGAACCAAACCCGTCGACAAATTTTAACGAGTTCTACTCCATATGGTGAAATAATGAAAAAAAATCCACTCAAAAAAATAAACTTTTTTCTCGTGATGGTATTGCTTGCCCTTTTCCTTGCTCCGGTCAGCCCGTCATCGGCCGCTGCCACCATGCCCCATTTCACGCTCAAATCGGCAACCGACGGCAAGACTCTGGACAGTAACGAATTGCAGGGGAAAATCATGCTGGTTACCTTTTTCGCCACCTGGTGCCCGCCGTGCATGCAGGAAATTCCTTCCCTTATCGACCTGCAAAAACAGTTTGGCGAGAAAGGCTTTACCGTGGTGGCAATCTCTGTTGATCAGGGAGGCGCGAGCCCGGTAAAAAAGGTGATTGAAAAAACAGGAATCAACTACCCGGTTCTCATGGCTGATTCGAAGGTAACCAGTGATTTTGGCGGCATCGTCGGCATTCCCACCTCATTTCTGGTTAATCAGCAGGGTAATGTGATTAAAAATTATCCGGGTTACGTAGGTCACACTGTTTTTGCCCAGGACATCCAACAACTACTGCCGTAAAAAAACCGCTGACCGGTCAATGGAGAACATAATAAATGTTTGGCGAATTGCCGGTTTAGTGATTGAGTCTCTATTCATTTTGAGGTTGACATCTTCAAGAGGCAAGGTATACTGAGAATCTGTATGGTTAGGGTGGTTAGTTTTTATCGATTCGCAAAACATCAAAAGGAGAAACAAATGAGCAAGAAACTTTTGACTCTGGCATTGGCCGTAGCATTTATCGCAAGCACCGCAACCGTATCCATGGCTGCTAAAATTAAATGTACTGTTGATGGCGTTGAAGGCGACAAAGTAACCATGACCTGTGAAGGAGCCGATAAACTGAAGGCTGGCGACAAAGTTGACGTGAAAGCTAAATCAGGCAAAGCCGTAGAAGGCTGCTAATTTCTTAGCCTGTTTAAGCTACTGAAAAAAGACCGTTTGATCTTCGGATGAAACGGTCTTTTTTTTTATGAATACAGTTTACCGACGTAAACTGTAAGCCCTCTCATTATCCCAAATTCTCACATGCCACGCTGCACCTTCAAGACGCAAAAAACAATTTGCTTCCCTGGCCGTTAACCGGGGAATTCAGGACAAACAGCGGCATACCTGCTCCAGCTCCTCCGGGCGGCTCCATTCCCGGGTGGTGAAACAGATTTTTGTTACTGGACGCCCCAGCGGTTTGTCCAGTACACCCGCAACGAGGCTAACCCTGATTGATTCAGCCGACAGTCCCTGCTCAGGCCGCCATCATGTCACTGTTTCCATTTCCCGGATTGTTTGAATCGGGCAAAATGTTTTCTCTGCCCGGACAGTAAAAAAACATTGGCTGCCCCTGCCAGGTAAAGTAAATATAAGCAGTTATTTTCAATAAACGGTGTGCTCTGCTCCACACCCCAAAAGCATGAACAAAAACGGACCAGCAAGTGAACTTACTCTACGCTGCTTTTCTTGGAATTCTACAAGGTGCGACCGAATTCCTCCCCGTCTCAAGTTCCGGCCATCTAGCCCTGGCGGAAGCCTTTTTTCACATCGAAGAGGCAGGTCTCACCTTTGACATCGCCCTGCACATGGGCACCCTGCTCGCCATTCTCGCCTATTTCGGTCATGATTTTTCCTCGATGGCGCTGGCCCTCATCGGCAAGGATGCCAGCCCAGAGGCTCAGCAACGCCGTCGCATGGCAATTTACATTGCCTTGGCCACCGTCCCGGCTGTGGCCATTGGCCTGGTATGCGGCCATGCTGCGGAAACCCTGCTGCGCGGGCCGGCCACCGTCGCCATTTCCCTGTCAGCTGCCGGTTTATTTCTCTGGCTCTCCGAAAAAATGGGCACCCGCCAGCGCAGTTTCAGAGCCATTACCATCAAAGATGCGCTCATTATCGGTCTGGCCCAGTCCCTGGCCCTGATCCCCGGGGTGTCACGCAGCGGCAGCACCATGAGTGCAGGACTCTTTCTCGGTCTGAACCGTTCGGCAACCGCCCGGTTTTCTTTTTTACTTTCCGCGCCAATTATTTTCGGGGCCGGTATCTATAAAATTCCAAAAATAATCGGTCTGGGCCTCAATCAAAGCGAAATTCTCTTTTATCTGACCGGTTTTTTTACTTCGGCGGTTTCCGGCTATCTGGTCATCGCCCTGCTGATGAAATTTGTCCGCACCAGATCCCTGGCTGTTTTTGCCTATTACCGGTTTTTCCTTTCCGCAATAGTCGCCATTGCCCTGCTGCTTGGTTATCAATAATAAATTCAAACAAAAGGTTATGAAAAGTGAATGAAATACATCTGCCGGAAAAAACCCGGGAAGTTCTACACAGAATCAGAAAAAAATATAAAGTCGGTTTTGAACCCTTGCGCATCAGGGATGTGGAGCTTAAAATTCTTCAGGTGCAGGACCTCGAACAGCTTTTAGCCGGCAAGGATCCCTTTGCCGATGTGTCGATTTTTCCATTCTGGGTCAAGCTGTGGGAGGCATCGCTGATGCTCGCTGATATCATGGCAAGTATGCCCTGCGAACCGGGGCAGAACCTGCTTGAACTGGGCGCCGGACTTGGCGCTCCGGGGCTTGTTGCCGCGGCAAGAGGCTACAAGGTGACCTTGAGCGATTACGAACCCCATATTCTTGATTTTCAGCGGGTCAGTGCGGCGGCAAATGGTTTGATGGACGTTGATTTCAGAATAATCGACTGGAAAAAACCCCCGTCCATGCCAGTCTTTGACACGATTATCGGCGCGGAAATCCTTTTCCGCGATGAATTTTTTCAACCGCTGCTCAATGTCTTTAACCAGTATCTTGCCCCGCAGGGAACGATTTACATTGCCCATGATGGCCGGCGCAAAAGCCTGCCCAAATTTCTCGACCTTGCCCAGAAAGATTACCAGATTGCGGTCAGCGCCAGAAAAATGAAATCCGACGAAGGGGAGATGACCATCATTATCAACCGATTAAAGAAAAAATAACCCATTCCCATGCCAATCTACGAGTATGAACACCAGGGCCTGACATGCCAACTCGGCAGCTATTTCGAGATAAGCCAGTCTATTAACAGCGACAGACTGACAGCATGTCCGGAGTGCGGAGAACCGGTCAGAAGGCTAATATCTCTTTGTGCGGTCAGTACGCCGAAGACCAACAGCGATTTGAAGAATCACGGCTTCACCAAACTGGTACGCCGGGACGACGGGGTCTACGAGAATGTGACCGCAACCGGCAAGGAAAGCAAGATATGGGACGTTCGCAAACCGGAAACCATGCCTGATCTGAAATCGAAAATCAGGGATTAGGAGCCTTGGGCAATAACCATAACCTCTCTAACCATTTCGTTGCGGCCCATATGACGTTCACAGTATTGCGATGGTAAAGTTATTTTTTTTACATCGGCTTAGCCGCACTCCATGCACTTGGCCGTTACCCGAAAAGGCGTACGGTTTTCACCCCCGAACATGAGACCACTCCCCCCTTATGCACTTTAAAGACATAGACTGGAACAGCCTCTGGCAGGAGGCGCGCCAGCAGAAGAGCTGGAAGAAAAAGGGCAACAGAGACTGGGATAAGCGAGCCCCAGGCTTTGCCAAAAGAAATATCGATTCAAACTATGCCGATCGCTTCCTGGAACTGGTGCAACCTGAACCGCACTGGCGGGTGCTTGATATCGGCTGCGGCCCGGGAACCCTGGCCCTTCCTCTGGCGGCAAGGGTGAACGCGGTGACCGCCATTGATTTTTCCTCTGCCATGCTGGCCGAACTGGAAAAAAGGGCGGCAGAGCAGGGGATCACCAATATCACCACCATCCAGGCATCCTGGACCGACGACTGGGGCAAACTGGGGATCCCGGAGCATGAAGTTGTCATCAGCTCCCGCTCCCTGTCTGTGGTTGACCTGCAGAGTGCCCTGGAAAAAATGAACAACTGGGCCACGGAAAAGATATTTATTGCCGACCGGGTGGGCAGCGGCCCGTTTGATCCGGATCTCTTTGCCGCGGTCGGCCGCCCCTTTGAACCCGGTCCTGATTATATTTTTACTGTGAATCTCTTGTATCAGATGGGGATTCATCCTAAAATCGATTATATTGAAATTGACCAGACCAAAACATTTGCCACCAAAGATGACGCCATGGAAAGCTGCCGCTGGATGTTTGATGATCTCAGCCCCGACGAAGAGGCAAGACTTGCAGCCTATGTTGATGAACGACTGGAGCACAATGAAGCCGGCACATACTATCTCAGACGGAGTTCCCGGGTGAAATGGGCCTTATTATCCTGGGAAAAGAGAACGGTTTGACATGCGAATAATGATTGTCGGTGCCGGCCAGGTCGGCCATCATCTCTGCGAAAAACTTTCCGTGGAAGGCCAGGAGGTTGTGCTGGTCGACCGGGACGAAAAAAAGCTGCGTAAGCTGGAACGCGACCTCAACATTCTTCCCGTGCATGGCAGCGGCGCATCCGCCCGGGTACTGGAAGAGGCGGGCATCAGAAATACCGAGCTCTTTATCGCGGTGACCGACAGTGACGAGGTCAACCTCATCGCCTGCATCCTCTCCAAACAGTACAATGTCGCCAGCCGCATCGCCAGGGTGCGCAATGAGGATTTCTACCTTTCCGGCGAGGCCCACACCGAAAAAACCCTGGGCATCGACCTGCTGATCAGTCCGGACATTGCCATGGCCGATGAGATCATGACACTGAGCCAGCTTTCCGATGCCTTTGCCGTGGCGGATTTCGCAGAAGGCCAGGTGGAACTCCTTGGTTACGAGGTTTATAAACGCAATCCCATGGTGGGTATTACCCTGCATAAAATGCAGGCCATGCAGCGGCAGAGCAACTTCCTCATTGTCGCCATCAGCCGGGCTGGCAACACCATTATCCCCCGGGGTGACGACAAAATCGAGCCGGGCGACAGAATTTATCTGGTGGCCCGTAAAAAAGACATTGCCGAGGTCGAGGCCCACTTCCATTTCACCAGCAAGGCGCCGAAAAAGGTTTTTATCATCGGCGGCGGCACCATCGGCTTCATGGTGGCCAAGCGGATGGAAAAGCAGAAAATCAACGTCAGCCTGGTGGAAGAAGATCTAAAACGCTGCGAATTTCTCACCGGCCAGCTGGAACACGCCGTGGTCCTCAACTGTGACGGTCTGGAGGCCCATGACCTGCTGGAAGAGGGCATTGATCTGGCAGACCTGGTCATCTCGGTTACGGACAGCGACACGACCAACATTCTCTCAAGCCTGCTGAGCAAACACCATGGGGCACGCAAGTGCATCACCAAAATCAACCGTCCGGACTTCATCCCCCTGCTTGGCAAACTGGGCATTGACGTTGCCTTGAGCCCACGGCTGGTGGCCGCCAACATGATCCTGCGCTTTGTGCGCGGCGGCGGCAAAATCGTCTCCGTGGCCACCCTGCTCGGCAGTGATGCCGAGGTGATGGAAATCCAGGTAAGCGAGAAGGCCAAATTTCAGGACATTCCGTTGAAATCCTTGAAATTCCCGAGAAATGCCGTGCTGGGAGCCATTTCCCGCAAAGGGAAGGTCATTATTCCTTCCGGCGAGACCAAGCTGAAAGAGGGCGACAACCTGGTGGTCTTTTTTGCCAAGGACGCCATCTCCAGCGTTGAAGCCTTTTTTGAATAAGGACAGGCATGCGAACCGGCGGCGTTCTCAATATTCTCGGCAAACTGCTTATCCTGATCTCTCTTTGTCTACTCACTCCCATCCCTTTCAGTCTTTATTTCGCTGACGGCATGGTGGGTGTTTTCCTGGGCTGCGCCCTGATCGGCGCAACGCTGGGAGGACTTATTGTGGCAACCTTTGTCCCGGAAAAGGATCTCGGCTATCGCGACGGCTTTGCCGTGGTGGTCTTCAGCTGGCTGGGACTTGCCTTTCTCGGCTCGCTGCCCTACTATTTCTGCGGATCAATGCCATCGTATGTGGATTGTTTTTTCGAATCCATGTCCGGTTTCACCACCACCGGCTCCACCGTATTACGTGAGGTGGAGATCCTGCCGAACAGTGTGCTCTTCTGGCGCGCCACCACCCACTGGATCGGCGGCATGGGCATCATTGTCCTCTCCCTGGCCATCCTGCCCCTGCTGGGCGTGGGCGGCACCCAGCTGTTTCAGGCTGAAATGCCCGGCCCCACCAAAGACCGGCTGGCCCCGAGAATTCAGGACACGGCCAGAATTCTCTGGGGGGTTTACCTGCTCTTTACCCTGCTGGAGATCCTCTTGCTGCTGCTGGGCGGCATGACCTTCTTTGACGCGGTGTGCCATGCCTTTGCCAGCCTGGCCACCGGCGGCTTTTCCACCCATACGGCCAGCGCCGGCCATTACGACTCCTCGTATATACACTATGTGCTGATCTTCTTCATGTTTCTGGCGGGCGTCAATTTCTCCCTGCATCACCGGGCGCTCATGAGCGGCAAATTATCAGACTACTGGAAAAACGAGGAGTTCCGGCTGTATGTCCTGCTCATCGCCGTTACCACCATCTTCATCGTCAGCGCCAATCTGACCCATCACATTTATAACAATGTCAGCCTTGCCTTCCGTGACACCCTTTTCCAGGTGGTTTCCATCGTCACCACCACCGGCTTCGGCACCGCGGATTTTGACCAGTGGCCACCTGCCTGTAAAATGCTCCTGGTTTCCCTGATGTTTATCGGCGGCTGTGCCGGATCAACCGGCGGCGGCATCAAGGTGGTGCGCATCCTGCTTTTTTTCAAATACGCCAGGCTGCAGCTGCATAGCCTTGTCCACCCCCGGGCCGTGGACACCATCAAGCTGGGCAACCAGAAGGTGCCCAAAGAGGTCATGATCGCCATCCTTGGCTTCTTTGCCCTGTATATCTCCTTTTTTCTGCTGGCAAGCCTGGTGGTCACGGCCCTCGGTGTTGACCTGCTCACCGGCGTGACGGCCGTTATCGCCACCTTGAACAATATCGGTCCGGGTCTCCAAGAGGTAGGACCTTCCCGCCATTTCGGCGACCTGCCCGATCTTGCCAAAATTGTGCTCAGTTTCTGCATGCTGGCCGGCCGTCTGGAGCTTTATACCGTGGCTGTGCTGCTCACTCCGGACTTCTGGCGTATGGCCAGGAAGCCGGTCATGCGGTGGCAGCTCAAACATTGAAAAACAGAAACGGAACGAAAATGAATGATTATGATATTATCGTCATCGGCGCAGGCCATGCAGGATGCGAGGCCGCGCTGGCGGCCGCCCGCATGGGCTGCAGGACGGCGGTGCTGACCATCAATGCCGACACCATCGGCGCCATGTCCTGCAATCCCGCCATCGGCGGGCTGGCCAAGGGCCACCTGGTCAAGGAAATCGATGCCCTGGGCGGCGAGATGGCCAAAAATATCGACGCAACGGCCATCCAGTTCCGCAGGCTCAACACCAGCAAAGGCCCGGCGGTCTGGTCCTCCCGCGCCCAGGCCGACCGGCTGCTCTACCGGCTGCGCATGAAGTCGGTGCTGGAAAACCAGCAAAACCTCGATATCAGGCAGGCCTTTGCCGACCACCTGCTGGTGGAACAGGACAGGATCACCGGGGTCATCACCTCCCTGGAAGAGACTCTGTCCTGCCGGGCGGTGGTCATTGTCACCGGCACCTTTTTAAACGGGCTGATCCACATCGGCCTGAAATCCTTCCCAGCCGGCCGCCAGGGCGATGCCCCGTCCATCTCGCTGGCCCAAAACCTGCGGGAGCTGGGCTTTGCCATGGGACGCATGAAAACCGGCACCACCCCCAGGCTGGACGGCACCACCATCAACTACGAAGGACTTGAGCCGCAACACAGCGACGAGCCGCCCAACTTCTTCTCGTACTCCACCGCCGGAGTTCCCGCTCTGCCCCAGCGGCCGTGCCATATCACCTACACCAATGAAACAACCCACGAGATCATCCGGGCCGGCACCGACCGCTCGCCCATGTACACCGGCATCATCGAAGGGGTGGGCGCCCGCTACTGTCCCTCCATCGAAGACAAGGTCATGCGCTTTCCGGAAAAGATCCGCCACCAGATCTTTCTTGAGCCGGAGGGGCTTGACACGGTGGAGGTCTATCCTAACGGCATTCCCACCAGTCTGCCGGTGGATGTGCAGCTGGCCATGCTGCACAGCATTAAAGGCCTGGAAAATGTCAAACTGATCCGGCCCGGCTATGCCATAGAGTATGACTATGTGGATCCGCTGGAACTGCACCCTTCCCTGGAAACCAAGCGCATCGGCGGGCTGTTTCTGGCCGGCCAGATCAACGGCACCTCTGGTTATGAGGAGGCAGCGGCCCAGGGTCTCATGGCCGGCATCAACGCGGTCAAATACTGTCGGTCGGAAGAGCCGCTGATCCTTGATCGCTCCCAGGCCTACACCGGCGTGCTCATCGATGATCTCGTCACCCGGGGCACCAAAGAGCCGTACCGGCTTTTTACCTCCCGGGCCGAATATCGCCTGCTGCTGCGGGAAGACAACGCCGACCTGCGCCTGCGGGAGATCGGCCGCCGGCTCGGCCTGGTGGACGATGCCACCTATGCGGCATTCTGCCGGAAAAGAGACGCCATCACGGCAGCCTTCAACTGGCTGAACACTACCCAGGTAAAACCCGGAGATGCCATCAACCAGCGGCTGGAGGCAGCGGGCCAGGCCCCCTTGAAACAGATGGTTTCCATGGCCTCGCTGCTGCGCCGCCCGGAGTTGACCATAGCTGACCTGGGCCCCCTTACCGGTCAGGAAATATCCGTGGATCCACACATTACACTTGAAGTCCAACTGCAGGTCAAATATGAAGGATATATCAAGCGGCAACAGGAACAGGTAGAACGCTTTAAAAGGCTGGAAAATATCAACCTGCCGGAAGAGATGGATTACAAAGGCCTGCCCGGGCTTTCCCATGAGGTGGTGGAAAAACTGGGCAGAATCAAGCCGCGATCACTGGGTCAGGCATCCCGTATATCCGGGATCACCCCAGCCGCCATTTCCGTACTGCAGGTCCACCTGAAAAAAGAGGGGTTGCTGTAAATGAAACACATTCTCATCGTTGAAGACAGCCCTCCCACAGGGACCATGATCAAAAAAAGGCTGGAAAAAACCGGCAAGTATACTGTCACCTGGTTGACCAGCATGCAGGAAACCGAGAAGCTCCTTGCAACCGAGGGAAATGAGGCCTTTTTCGCCGCCCTGCTCGATTTCAATCTACCGGATGCCACCAAGGGGGAGATCATAAATCTGGTGGTCGCAAAAAATATCCCGGTGATTGTTTTTACCGCCTTTGTCAGTGAAGAGGTGCGGCAAACGGTCTGGTCACACAAGGTCGTTGATTATGTCCTGAAGGAAGATGTGTTAAGCCTGGAGTACATTCTCTCCCTGCTGGACCGGCTGAAAAAAAATGGGGAAACCCAGATTCTGGTGACGGACAGGGATGAGGAAAAGCTGGGAAAAATCGCCTGCCTGCTGCGCGTGCATCGCTACGATGTTCTCACCGCGGATTCCGGCCGGGAAACCCTGAAAATCCTGGCGGCAAATCCGAAAATCCGGCTGGTAATCGCAGCCTCTGAAGTCAACGATATGGACGGACTCACCCTGATCCAGAAAATCCGGCGCAACTATGGCAAAGAAGACCTGGCCATCATGGGCATGGTGTACGCCGGCGACCATATTACGGCTGCCCGGTTTCTCAAATATGGAGCGAACCACTGTCTCGTTCGGCAGACCTTTCTGCCGGAAGAATTTTACTGCATGGTAAGGCTTCTTATCGAAAACATTGAACATATCCAGCAGCTCCGCTCAACCTCCCTGATAGATTTTCTCACCGGCCTCCATAACCGCAGATATTTTTTCATCACCGGTGAAAAGCTGTTCGCCAGCGCCAGACGTCAGACCATTACCCTGGTCTGTGCCATGCTGGATATTGACTTCTTCAAAAAAGTAAACGATCAATTTGGCCATGAGGCAGGTGACCGGGTGTTGCAGCATGTGGCAAACATCCTGCGCAACCGCCTGCGCAAAACAGACATTGTCGCCCGCATCGGCGGAGAAGAGTTCTGCATTCTGGCGGTCAACATGGATACGACGTCCGTGCACAGAATTTTTGACGAACTGCGCCGCCAGATCGAGCAGTCGGTGGTGGTGCTTGATGACGGCATGGGCGAGGTCAAAATTACCGTCAGCATCGGCATCGCCACCCACCTTGGCAACAGCCTGGACCATATGCTCAAAAAGTCCGACTTCCATCTTTATGAAGCAAAGGAGGGCGGCCGGAATATGATTGTCTCCGATTTGTAATTTCGACATTTTTGACGAGGGGTACGGAAAATGTCGAACAGGGCAGGGCAGAAAGCTCCCCGTCATGCAGACCAATAGTGCTGAATCGTTGACAAATCTCCAAATAAGAGAAAGATGGCGCAATAGTTGCTATAATCTATTTCAGAATAGATAAAGGAGCCCCAAAACAAATGCGTTTCATTCTTCCGCTTTTTCTCATCATCATGCTCCTGCCGATGCAGGTCCGGGCTGAATATTTTCTCAAAGGCCGGGTCATCGCCATTGACCGGGAAAAAGGGGAAATAACCCTCTCCGCCCTCAATCGTGGCCAGTACAGGCCGCAGGGGCCTGTGACAGAGTCTCAACAGACACCGGCCGAGAAGCCTGAGGAGGGAAAAATCTATATTATCTCAGCCGACTTCATTCCTCCCTGCGCATCTCCGGACCATATCATTCAGGTGTGGGGGGAATTGAGCAAAGAAGACGAAAACAACCTGCAGGCGACACGCATCACCGGTCCCGGCTGGCGGCACGGACAGGACTCAACAGGAGTGCGTTCGCGCATCCGCAGGCGCTGCTTTATGAAGCCTGCACAGCCAGGCCCCGGTGAGCCATGACGCCCCCCCCCTCGGAAACAGACGCCACAGGCCAACATCAGCCTCCGGACTCCACGCCCCTCGGACCATCCTGGAAAATCAACCTGCTGGTAATCGGCGGTCTGATTTTTATCGTTCTTGCCTATTCCCTATGGCAGATCGGCCAGTTGCGCCGCAACTTCCAGAATTATGCCCGGGAGCACTCCCGGGTGGTCAGCAGCGTGATCGAGCAGAACACCCGCACCGTCCAGCTGGCGGAAAATGCGCTGCAGCAAACCATCAAGACCTTTCTGGCCAATACAGCCAAATTCATCGACTACCTTGACTCGGTTGAACCGTTTTCCGCCGCGGAGCTGCAGGCCTTTGCCGGGGAGACCGGACTTTCCGCCATCAGCATTCAGCGAGACGGCAGTGACAAGAACGCAGTCAGCACCGGCGCCGCGCTCCTGCCCACCCTGCCATGCGATAAAGCGATACTCGATTATTTCCCGGAGAAAAACCTGTATATCATGACCTGGCCCCGTCCGGAAAAGGGCTGCATTATGCTGGGCTTTTCCGCCCCCAACATCGAGGAGCTGCATCAGCAGCTGCGTATGCCGGCCCTGCTCAAGGCACTTTCAGCCATGCCGGGCATCAAATACGTCAAGATCGAGGAGAAAGCGACTGAGGCTTCGCCGCCGCAGGCCGGCATGATTGTCGAACAGCACATCAGCGCCGGTGATACGGCGCTGCGGGTCGGTTTTGATGCCAGCCAGTACTCCATGCGGGTCAGGCAGATCTGGCGCAATGTGCTGATCTTCTCTCTGGTGCTTGCCTGCCTGGGGGTTTTTTTTTCCTGGCTGCTCTACCGTTACCAGAGCGCCTATCTGCAGAAAATAACCGATTTTGAGAGAAAACTGGCCAGGGAACGGGAGGACGCGGCCCTGGGCAGGGCAACGGCCACCATCACCCATGAGATCAGAAATCCGCTCAATGCAATCAGTATGGGGCTGCAGCGCATTGAGCTGGAAGCCGACGAACTGAGCCCGGAGCACCGGGAGCTGGCTGCCAGCATGCGCCATGCGGTGAAACGCACCAATACCATTATCGGCGATCTGCTCCGTTACAGCAGGTCCATGACAGCCAGGCTCAATCCGGTCAATCTCACCCAACTCATTGACGGCATTCTGCTGCTTTACAAACCGCAATACGAGGCAAAAAATATTTCCGTCAGCCATAACAGCAATCTTCCCGATTCTGTCCAGGGTGATGTGGAACTGCTGGGCCAGCTCTTTGAAAATATCATCAAAAACGCCGTAGAGGCCCAGACAGGGGGAGGATATATTTCCGTAACAAGCCACATTGAAAACAATCAGGCACGGATAACCATTGAAAACGCCATGCCCCGGGGCAGCGTTGACAACCTCAGCCAACTGCTTGAGCCCTATTTTACCACTAAAACCCGGGGCACAGGTCTTGGCCTGCCCATTGCCCGCCGCATCGCCCAGGCCCATAACGGCACGCTTACGCTTGCCACCCCGAGCGAAGACGTTTTCCGGGCAATCATCACCTTACCGCTTACCACCTGAAATAATAGGTTAACCCATGAAAATTCTTGTTGTTGATGATGAACAGTTGCAGCGTGAAACCCTGAAAGGCTTTCTGGAGAAAAAGGGCTATCAGGTTTTCAGCGCCGCCGACGGTGCAGAGGCCCTGCGGATTTTCCGCGACTATCCAATCCAACTGGCCCTGCTTGATCACAAAATGCCGGACATGAATGGTGATGAGCTGCTGGCGCACATGAAGGAGATCAATCCATTCATGCGCGCCATTATGATCACCGCCTATGGCGCGGTTGAGACTGCTGTCAAAGTGATGCGGCTCGGGGCCGATGATTTTCTGGAAAAACCGGTTGATCTGCTGAAACTGCTGGAAAAAATAGAAAACATCGAGCAGCAGGTGGCCATGGAGGAAGATGTTGCCGCCATTGCCGAAACAATCGACAGCAATAAAGGACTGCCGCTGCAGGTCATCGGCGACAGCCCGGCCATGCGCAAACTGCTGTCCACCGTGCAGCGTGTCTCCCAGACCCCCTGGGCGGTGCTCATCAGCGGCGAGACAGGCACGGGCAAGGAACTCATTGCCCACCTCATTCATCTGCTCAGCGCCCGCAGCCAGGCCCCCTTTATCGAGGTAAATTGCGCGGCCATCCCGGAAAATCTTTTTGAGTCAGAGCTTTTCGGCCACGAAAAAGGGGCCTTTACCGGTGCATCCGGTAAAAGGAAAGGCCGCTTTGAACTGGCCCAGTCGGGCAGCCTTTTTCTTGATGAAGTGGGAGAACTGCCGCTGATGCTGCAGGCCAAATTACTGCGGGCTCTGCAGGAAAAGAAAATCAGCAGGGTGGGGAGCGAGGTGGATATCGAAGTGGACGTGCGGGTGCTGACCGCCACCAACCGCGACCTCAGACAACTGGTGGCGGAGGGGAAGTTCCGGGAAGATCTTTACTACCGGCTCAATGTCCTGGAAATTGAAATCCCTCCCCTGCAAAACCGCAAAGAGGATATTCCCCAGCTGGTCGACTTTTTCCTGGAGCGTTACAGTCAGCGTCCGGTGCGCTTTGATCCGGAGGCCCTGGCAACCCTGGTCAAATACCCCTTTCCCGGCAATGTGCGCGAGCTGGAGCATGTCATCCAGCGGACGGTGACCATGGTTCGGGGCCCGGTGATCCGCATAGGGGACCTACCGGCGGAAATGCGCTATCACAAGGCGAGCGAGCAGGGCAATCTTGGCGATCGACTGGAGGCGATGGAGCGGGATATGATCCTTGGCGCGCTGGAAAAAAACGACTGGGTGCAGACCAGGGCAGCCGACTCCCTGGGCATCAGCGAAAGGGTTTTGCGTTATAAAATGGGCAAGCATGGGATCAAAAAACAATGACCAATTGTTACCTGTTATTTGTTCATAGTCACTTGTCAATCACCTGCCGTCCAGCACCTTGCGCACCACCCCGGCAAGCTCCTTGCGCACCACCGGTTTTAAGATAAAGGCATTGATGCCGGTCTCCTTCAGCTCTGCTTCGGAAAAACCGGTATTATACCCCGTGCAGAGAAGAATCGGCAGCTCAGGCCGGATTTTCCTGATCTCCTTGGCCAGATCAATGCCCGTCATGTGGGGCATGGTAAAATCAGTGATAACCAGATCAACTTCGTCGGCATGCTCCTTGAAATAGGCAAAGGCCTCTCTGCTGTCTGTTTTGCCCATCACCCGATAGCCCAGCATCTCCAGCATCTGCTGGGCGATATCCACGATAAATTCTTCGTCGTCAACAAAGACGATATGCTCTTTGCCCCCGGGTATTATTTCCTCTTGCTCTTCCTTCTTGACCTGCTGCCTGGAGTGAATGGGCAGATAAACACTGAAGGTGCTGCCCTCGTCCGGCTCGCTATGCACAGCGATGGTGCCGCCCAGGCTTCTGACGATACCATGCACCACGGAAAGACCCATGCCGGTTCCTTCGCCCTCTCCCTTGGTGGTAAAAAAAGGATCAAAGATTCTTTCTTTCACGTCATGGCTCATGCCATGGCCGGTATCGCTGACGGTCAGACGCAGAAATGGACCCGGTTTTATCTCAGGGTGCACCCGGGCAAAATCATGGTCCAGTTCCACGTTGATAAGAGAGATATCAAGAATGCCGCCGCTCTTGCGCATGGCATGACCGGCATTGGTGCAGAGGTTCATGATGATCTGATGGATGCTGGTCGGATCGGCCATGACCGCCTCATTGGCCTGCAGATTGGCACGGATCTCAATGGTTGAGGGCAATGAGGCCTCCAACAGCTTGAGGGTCTCCTTGACAATGATCTTGGGTTGAATCGGCCGCGGTTTGATATCCGTCTGGCGACTGAAGGTAAGAATCTGTTTGACCAGGTCGCGGGCCCGGCCCGCCGCCTCCAGTATTTTTACCAGACATCGATGCGCTCCGGAGGTTTCCGCAGTTTCCAGTTTGGCAATTTCGGCAAAACCGAAAATAGCGGACAGAATATTGTTGAAGTCATGGGCAATACCGCCGGCCAGGGTGCCGATGGCCTCCATTTTCTGGCTCTGCCGGAACATTGCTTCAACCTTTATCTGCTCGGTCACATCGCGTTTGACAAACACATATCCCATCCGGTTGCCGGCAGGATCAAAAATAGGCGACACCGTGGCATCCGCCTCGGCCAGGCCACCGTCCTTTTTCCTGGTGGTGAGCCGACCCCGCCACACCTCGCCGGCCCTGATTGCCGCCCACATCTCTGTATAGGCATGGTCTTCCTTTTTGCTCTCTAAAAAAGCAAAGGATTTACTGATGGCCTCTGCTCGGGAGTAGCCGGAAATCTGTTCAAAAGCAGGATTGGCATATTCAATAATACCTTCGCTGTCGGTGATAATGATCTCCTCAGCCGCCTGCTCAATGGCCGAAGCCTGCCGGGCCAGCTGCTTTTCCGCCTGTTTGCGGTCGGCAATATCCCTGAT
>JAHIVT010000139.1 GCA_018816555.1 Pseudomonadota bacterium | reverse complement strand
GGCCACCAATTGAAGCAGATGTCGGGCATTGTGGACAAGCTGACCCAGAATCCCAGCTATTTATGTTGTCAAAGAACGATGTTATGGAAATTCATCCTCCCCCGTCATAAAAGGGAGGGGATGTGAAACTCTAAACTTCAGGCGTTTAAGCGTTTGAACGTTTAAACGTTTGATCGTTGGAACGCTTGATCGTTGGAACGCTACTTCTCCTCATACACCTTGAGCATGACCACGTCGGCCTTGGGCACGTCAGTGTAAAATCCCACCTTGCCGGTGGGGGTGGCCACAATCTTATCAACCACATCCATGCCGTCAACGACCTTGGCGAAAACCGCGTAGCCGAAGGAGGACTGTGATTTGCCCCGGTGATCAAGGCTCTGGTTGTCAGCCACATTGATGAAGAACTGGCTGGTGGCGCTGTAAATATCCTGGGTGCGGGCCATGGAAAGG
This sequence comes from Pseudomonadota bacterium, assembly GCA_018816555.1. Taxonomy (GTDB): domain Bacteria; phylum Desulfobacterota; class Desulfobulbia; order Desulfobulbales; family SURF-16; genus SURF-16. The sequence continues at coordinate 25,387 of JAHIVT010000139.1, read as the reverse complement.
GTGCCCCGGCTGTTTTTCAGTCCGTTGTCCGCCTCATTGACAATTGGTTCATGGGTCTTTTTTTGTTTCAGGCCCGGCTCAAAACCGCCGCCCTGCACCACAAAGCCGGGAATGACCCGGTGAAAGATCAGGCCGTTGAAGAATCCTTCGTTAACATAACGGCGGAAGTTGCTGCAGGTAATGGGCGCCTTGTCATCGAAAAGCGCGATCTTGATCGTGCCCATGGTTGTTTCCATGATGATATTGCCTTTATTGGGCTGGGTCGCACTGTCGGCAGCCTGGGCCAGCAGCGGCTGGCAGAGCAGCAGAAAAAAAACAAGCAGGCGGTAAATCATATTTTTCCTCCGAAAGATTAAATTGGTCTAGAATTTTCCACTTTGATTTCCCATCTTTAACCCGTTCAATTTTTTTTGACAACTTTTCGTTGCAGAAGTTCGCTCCTTTGTTATGGCAAGAATAAGTTTGATTTTTGCAATTCCACCATATATAGTACCCAAAATCTAAATGCCCGGCCGATGTGGTATGTGCGGGTAACTGTTTCAATTTAAAGGGAATAGTTTTATAGCCAAGTCCATATGAAAATTAACCAGAAGATGCAATTTTCAGGCAACGGGTATCTGAAAGCTGATCTGACCAACCGTCCCTCTGCCCAAGGCGGGGCGGTCATACCAGCCCAGTCTGCCCCCGATGTTTCTCCGGAAAAGAGGATTATAGCCGTCAGTGCGGTTGTGGCCCTGCTCTGCCTCTGTCTGATCGTGGTTCTTGTGGCCAAGCGGGCCCCATTGCAGGATGTTTCCGATAAACAAACCGCCCCCCGAGCCCAGGCCGATAAGGTAAGCGCCATCCGGGTAGACTCCACCAGGGATCTGCTGGAAAATCTGCGCCGCAGAAACCTGTGGGACATCAGTGATAAGAGCGTCGTACCTCCGGTACTGTTCGCCAATCTGCCCCAGGATATGAACGATCTGGACGTGGCGACCAAGAAAAAGGCCTTTATCAACGCCCTGCTGCCCATCAGTCTCCTCGCCATCAATGAGGTGGCCCGGGAGAAAATATCCCTGCAGGCCATTCTTGACAAGCTGGGCAGTGCTGATGACACCCTCTATTTTGACGATGAAGTCATCTGGCCCCAGAGTGTCAGCGACGAGGAAATCGATTTTCTCCAGCATCTTTCCCAGAAATACCGCACCAATTCCAGGGAGAAGCTGCAGCTCAGGGTTGATGTGCTGCCGGTCAGTCTGATTCTCGCCCAGAGCGCCCTTGAATCCTCCTGGGGCAGTTCCCGTTTTGCCGCGGAAGGCAACAATCTTTTTGGTATCTGGACCTGGGGCGAGAAAGGCATGACCCCGGCGAACCGGGAGGAGGGCGCCCTGCATAAGGTGGCTTCCTACGATAGTCTGCTTGATTCGGTGCGTGCCTACCTGCTGATGATAAACCGCCTGCCGGCCTACACTTCCCTGCGTGAACTGCGTAGTCGTACCGCAAGTTCCATGGACATTGCCGATGGCCTGCTCTTTTATTCGGAAAGACGTGACTCATATATCCAGGATGTGAAGCAGATTATCGTCACCAATGAGCTGCAGCGCTTTGATTCAATGGAACTTGCGGAAAATTTCCAGTGGCAACCGCCCCAGGACAAGCCCGTGAACCTTGTCTCTCTTGATAGGTTGAGGAATGCAAATATTTAAAAATAACGTTATTTCATATTGTTGTGCGTTGATCATCATCCTTTTTCTCTCGTTTTTCACCCCCCCGCTCACCCAGGCCGGTGAGGCTTCCGGTCCCGGGGTTACCGTGCTGATTTACCATCGTTTTGATGAAAGCAAATACCCCACCACCAACGTCAGCGCCGAACGCTTCCGTGAACAGCTCGCCTACCTGATGATGAACAACTACAAGGTCATCTCCCTGGCTGATCTGGTCAGTGCCATTGAGCACAAAACGCCCCTGCCGGACAAGGCGGTGGTGATCACCATCGACGACGGCTACCGCAGTGTCTATGATGTGGCCTGGCCCATCCTCCAGTCATTCGGTTATCCCTTTACCGTTTTCCTTTACGTGAAGGGGATTGACAGCGGCTCCAAGGCCTATATGACCTGGGATCAGGTGCGCGAGGTACAGAAGCAGGGCGGCGATTTCCAGGACCACGCCTATTCGCACTACCGCATGATCGACCGGCCCAAAGGGCTGGACGATGCTGGTTACCGGGCCTGGATCAGGGATGATCTGCAGAAGGGGGCGCAGATACTGGAGAAGAATCTGGGGCATAAGGCGCCGTTTCTGGCCATTCCCTATGGCGAGTACAACACCATTGTTCAGGATGAGGCCAAAAAGCTGGGCTATGAGGCCATCATGAGCCAGGATCCGGGCTCAATCAGCCTGGAGACGGATTTGAACTCCATCCCCCGGGAGCCGATTCTCGGCAATGAGTGGAGTACCATGAAACATTTTGAAGAGGTACTGAACCGCATCGATATGCCGGTGACGGTGATGGAGCCGGCCCCTGCGCCGCTGAAAAGCGCCCTGGTGAAGAAATTCGGTGCGACCCTTCTCTATCCGGACAGATATGAGCCCACCTCGTTTGGGATTTATGTATCAGAGCTGGGCTGGCACCGGGCCAGTGTTGACAAGGGCTTTGTGTATATCGATAACAACCGGCCCCTGCAACGCCATGTGAACCGGGTAACGGTGAGCGGCAAGGACAAGAAGACCGGCCGTCTCGCCATGCGCACCTGGATGATTGTTCGACCTGATTAGGCCTATTTCCCGAACCCGCACACCGGATACTGGCATTTCTTGCAGTTGCGGCACAGCCCGCCATGACCCATCCTGGCCAGGTCCTCCCTGGTGATGGTCTCGCCGCACAGCACCCTGGGCAGAATCAGATCAAACACGGTAATCCGGTGAAACATGCCGCAGGCCGGCAGGCCCAGCACCGGCACCTCGCCGATTCTGCCGGTGAGAAACATGGCGCCGGGCAGTACCGGGGTGCCGTAGCAGACGTCCGTGGCCCCGGCCTGCATGATACCGGCCCTGGTCACATCATCCGGGTCAACCGACATGCCGCCGCTGGTGATAATGAGATCCGCCCCTGCCTCCAGGCAGGCGGTGATCTCGGCGGCAATCAGCTCCACATCATCCGGGGCAAAGCCCACCCTGACCACCTTGGAACCCAGTTTCCCCAGCTTCTCGCGCAGAACAGGCTCAAAGGAATCCTTGATCCGGCCATGAAAGACCTCGCTGCCGGTGATCACCAGCCCGGCCCTGGCCGCTCTCAGCTGCTTGACCTGCAGCAGGCCCCCGGCATCCCGGGCAATGGCCACGGCTTGGTCAACGATCTGCCGTTCGGAGATCAGCGGAACCAGCCTGGTGGCCGCCACCTGCTCGCCTTTGCTCACCGGGGTGTTGTCGTGCAGGGTGGCGCACATTACTTCGCCAAGCAGGTTGAAACGATACAGGGCCTCAGCGTTTACCTTGAGCAGCCCGTCATGGACCGCCACCAGGCTTATTTTCCCTTCCGTGGGCCGGCCGGAACAGGCCACGCCTTCCCCGGCCATGGCCTCGGCCATCAGCTGCGCCGCCTCATTTTCGTGGATCTCGTTCTCATCAAGGGTGAGGATATAGATCCGCTCCTTGCCGAGTCGTCGAAGGTGCTCCACATCTTCCGGCCTGATGATATGACCCTTTTTAAAGGCCGGGCCCTTGAATGATCCGCTTTCCGCGTCCGCCGTCCTGATTTCGGTGATATCATGGGGCAGCACCATGCCCACTGCCTGATCAACTGGTATTATCTTCGTTGGCATATTTGTTTATCCTCAACTTTCTGGGTTGAGATAACATAATGAAATGAAATGTTTTTTCTGTTATCAGAAGTTTGTTTTCCGTGAATTCATAATACAGGAGTCAGGAGTCAGGAGTCAGAATAAAAGGTATAAATCAACTATTCTGGATTGTCTCTCCTGTCTCCTGCCTTCTCTCATAACGGTTCGTAATAACGGCCAAAAGCGCAGCTCTTACACAGCGTACGGCCCTCTTTTTCCACCTCGCGGCCGTCCTGCACCCAGTCGCCGCACTCCTGGCACTGCACCCGTTTCAGGGGGCGGCCGGGCATGTCGCAATCCGGGATGGTGATGGACACCCGTTGGATGGTGAAAAGCTCTTTCTCCGGCATGACGCGATAGGCCTCAAGCTGCTGTTTGTACTTGTCATCCATTTGCGGGGAGTATTTTTTGGCCAGCTCGCGGGATTCTTCCCTGGCGGTGATGCGCACCGCCTTGCCCGTGGAGAGGTTGACAAAGGTGGCGGCCATGACGCCGTAATCGAGCCACTTCAGGGAGCGTTTGCCCAGGGTGGAGCCGGTCACCGACTGGATGGCATCGGTGGCGCAGCGGTCGATCTCCACCAGCACATAGAGGCTTTTGCGCTGCTTGCCCTTGGGGTCGGTGATGCCGATCTCCCGCAGGCCGATCATGGCCATTCTCACCCCGATCACCTGGCCGGCGCAGATATGGCCATGGATGCGGGTGGATTCCTCCAGCAGCTCCTCAAAGCTCGGTTGGGCAAAAGATTCGGCGATTGCTGTGTACATGGTTTTACGCTTTTTTCAGATGAGGATGGTTCAGATCAAGGGCCTTGTTCCACTGGTCGATGCGGGTCTGCATCTTCTCGTACAGCGCGGTGGTGTCGCCCTCGATGGTGACGGAGTTGATCTTGTCTCCCTGGGCAATGGCGTTCACCACGTCCATGTCGCTTTGATTGACCACGGCGCCGAAAACCGCATGTTTGCCATCAAGCCAGGGGCAGGGGACATGGGTGATGAAGAACTGGCTGCCGTTGGTCTTGGGCCCGGCATTGGCCATGGAGAGCTTACCCGGTGCGTCATGCAGCAGACTGCGGTCAAACTCGTCTTCAAAGCGATAGCCAGGCTCTCCTGTCCCGGTGCCCAGCGGGCAGCCGCCCTGGACCATGAAATCCTTGATAACCCGGTGGAAGCGGAGGCCGTCATAAAAACCGCGTTTGGCCAGGTTGACAAAACTTGCCACGGTGAGCGGCACCTTGTCGGCAAAAAGTGTCAGATTGATGGTGCCCTTGGAGGTATCCATTTTAGCGATGATGTCATTTTGTTCTGCCATGATTTATTCCTTTTGTTTTATTTGAAATATTATTAGTCTGACTGGTCTTGTTGGTCCGACTAGCCCAACTAGTCGGATTAGTCTTATTAGTCCGACCAGTAAGACCAGTCAGACTAAACCAACTAAATACCCTAAACCGGCTATTATTTCAACTGATGACATTTCAGCAGCAGGAGAAGCAGATGGATTTCCCCGAACTCACGGAAGAAGAAGAGATCCGCGATATTTTTTTTGGCATCATCAACCGTTTTATCGGCTTTTATACCAGGGATTCGCAGAAATACTCAAAAAACGATACGGCCAACGAATATCCTTTCGTGCCTTTTGACACCCGGCAACTGTTCGATCAGCTCCGTTTCACGGCAAAATATCTCAAGGAAAATGCGCAGCAGCAGACCCCTTTCACCCTGCTTGATATCGGCTGCGGCATCGGCAATGTCATGCTCTTTGCCGAGCAGATGGAATTTGATGTTTTTGGTTTTGAAAAGGATGAATATCCCCTGCAGATCGCCCGCAAGCTCATGGGCGGCGACCGGGCCATTCAGGGTGATCTGTGGCAGTATGACGATTACGCCCGTTTTGATGTTGTCTATTACTTCCGGCCGCTCGCCAACGGCGACGATGAACGGCGCTTTGAAAGGATGATCGAGGACAAATTGCGGCCCGGCGCCATACTGATTGCCAACCGCAAGATGAGCGAGGATATTTTTACTGATCCCCGTTTTGAAAAATTGAGTGATGAGCTGCCGGTGTGGCGCAAGATCGCAGCATAGGGCCTCGGCAATTCTAAATATACCGGTTGTCGAGGCTCAAAACGCCGTCATTCCCGCAATGCTGTTGAGCGGGAATCCCATGTTTTTTGCTGGATGCCCGATAAAACCATTCGGGCATGACGTTGATAATAAACGGTAAAATTGTAATTTCCATCTCCCTTAAGACTATCCGGTAGGAGCGGGCCATGCCCGCGATTACTCTGTTCGCCGAAATCCCTCATGATCGCGGGCATGGCCCGCTCCTACCGGGGAATCAACATAAGGTTTACAGTTGCCGGTTTACAGTTTACGGATGGTGGATTGCAGAATTTGAATAAGAAACATCCATTCCCGTAAACCGGTAACCGTAAGCCGTAAACATATGGCAATCTCAAGCCATTTCCCGAGTCCCTTACCTTAAGCCGCTGACGTGCCGCGACTCAGGCCGGATGCCGGTAGCGCACATCCTGCAGCAGCATGGCCTCCAGGGTGGCGTCCAGGTAGTCTTGGCGGCAGTCCACCTTGGCCATGTGGCCGTCCCGCTGGAAGGCCATGAAGCGGCAGCCGCCGAAGCAGAGCGGCAGGTAAACGCATTCCCGGCATTTTTCCTCTTTTTGCCATTGGTCCAGGTGATACTGGCTGCGGTAATCCTTTATGCCGGACCAGATATCGCCGCAGGCATACTCCTGGTGGCCAATCATACCCACGCACTTGAAGAGGGTGCCGTCATAATGGATGGTGAAGCTGTTTTCCATGTCCACCATGCAGGGGGTGGGGCTGATTTTCGGGGTGTGGTAGCCTCTTTTGAGGACCTCCTCTCGCAGCAGCAGGGAGGCCTCGGCCAGCCACGGCTCTTCGATGGAGGCGCAGCCGCCGCAGAACTTTAAGTCGGCATACATGTCGGTGGTCTGCTGCACCGGGTCAAATTTCACCATTGCCAGTTTGTCCGGCGTCAGTCCCTGCTCTTCCAGATCATCCAGCAGTTGCGGGAAAAGCTGATAATTGTCCTTGGTAAAATTGCCGCCAATGCCGATTCTGGTCAGCTCGCAGCAATCTTTGATGTTGCGGACAATCAGATCATAGCTTGGCGCGCCGTTTTTAAAGGGCCGGAAGGCGTTATGGTTATGGGCCGGGCCGTCCAGGGTCACCTTGCAGCCGGTCAGGCCCCATGGCCGCAACTCGTTGACAACCCTGGGAGTGAGAAGGGAACCGTTGGTCACCAAAGTGAGTTCCAGGACGACTCCCCGGTCCTGTAAGCCGGGTTGCAATGCCGCGGCAAGGGAGATAATCCGCTTACTGCTTAGCAGAGGCTCACCGCCATAAAAATCCAGGATGACCTTTTTGATCTGCGGCACGGTCCGCTCCGTGATAAAGGCAACCACTTGGTCCGCGGTCCTGTCCGTCATGTATAGTTTGTCTTTCTGCGTGCCCTCATAACAGTAGCGACACTGGAAATTGCAATCCATATTGATAATGACGGCCAGGGATAAAACGGTGGAAAGGCGGTTCAGTCGCTGGTTGAAGGAAAAAATATCCTCTTTCTCCTGCTTGCGGTCAGCGGTGACAAAGTTCAGCTTTTCCAGCAGGGCCACGGTGTCCGGCGGCACTGCCTGGCCCTGCTGCAGGGCGGTGACCAGTTGGCCGGGCAGCAGGGCATAGGAGCCACGGCGGGTTGAGTAGGCCAACATTTGCTCGTGATTTTCCGGCCAGGGATAGAGTTTGAGAAAGTGGGATAGTGGCATTGGGTGGGTTTCAGTTAAAAAAAAGAGGCAGGGGGCCGGCCGGCCCCCTGCCTGAATCACCATGGGTCAGCATCAGGATGCAGCACGCAGGGCTGCCTGGGCATTTGTGCAGCAGGTGGTTGTTTCCGCGATTTCCTGGTCATCCTGGCCGCTTTCAAAAACAATAATGGACTCGCTTGCCATCAAAATCTCCTTTATAAAAATGGTTCAGTGAGTAAACCCCTGGGTACAGGGGGCCTTTTTTGCTGGGTTCAGTCGTCATGTATCACCTCGGTGCTTAGCCTGGCACTAGAAGTGAAAACGCAGGCCCGCTTCCAGCCAGCGCGCCACGCAGGGATAATTGTCCCTGTCACTTTCCTGGGTGCCGTTAAAGATATTATGGCCGCTGGCAAAGAGATCCATGGCCAGCGAGGCCGAAAGGGCAAAGCGTTTGCGGATGGTCACGTCCCAGATAAAGTCATCGGAATCCGCTTCACTAGCATCGTACCAGATGTAGTGGCCGTAAAGACCCGCGGCAATGGTGCCGCTGTCATAGAGCAGCGCCATGTTGCCCACGTATTGATCCGTATTTTCGTAGCTGCCGTAGTTGTTGAGATGCACATAGCTGAAATCGGCCTGCAGGGAGAGGTTGTAAAAGGGGACGGTCTTTGCCGCCAGTTCAAAACCCTGGCGGCGCTGCTTGTCTTCATTAACAGTAATTAAGTTACCCGTATCAGGGTTGGTGATATTTCTAAAGGCGTCTTCTACCCGGTGTTCGAAGTAGGTGGCCTTGAACCACAGGTAGGTGATGGCGGTGGTCTCAAAACCGGCCTGCAGGGACTCGACCTTTTCCGGTTTGAGGTCCGGGTTGGGGTCGTAATAAGGGCCGTTTAGAGTTGTATCTCCCAGGCTGGGCAGGGTGAAGCCCCTGGCTGCCACTGCCCGCAGCAGGGTTGCGGGGGTGAGCTGGTAGGTGATGCCCAGGCTCGGGCTGGTAAAGGAATCGGTGATGGAATTGCGGTCATGGCGGAGGCCGGGGGTAACGGTGAAATCGCCAAGGAGAATGGTGTCATTGACATACACGGCGGTCTTGTCAATGCCGCCGAATTCACGAAAAACCGGGGGGTAACCGAGATAGTTGACCAGAAAGTCCCCGGACTCCAGGGTACCATCCACCTCTCCCCGGAGATAGTCGATACCGCTGACCACGGTGTGCCGATCATGCAACCAGACCAGCCGGCCGTTGACCCCTGTTTTTTTCTCGTCATAACCTGTATTTCTGTAAAGGTCGCCAAGGGGGCCATAGGAGCCGTCCTCGTCGAGGTTCATAACGAATTTCTGGTCGTAGGTATAGATTGAGCCATAAAAGGTGAGAGTGTCGCTGAGCAGCGCATCCGCGTTCAGCTTGGTCCAGAAGGCCCGATCCACTTCCTCAGACAATATGCCGCCCCCTGCCAGGTCGCCGGCATTGACATGGGGTTCGCTGTAACCGCAGCTCAGGTCGAGCTTCAGGGCCGAACCCATGGGCAGGGCAGCCTTGGCAACAAGCATATGGTTGTCAAAGTCGCGATCATTAAGCAGGCCGTCTGAACGCTGCTTGCCGGCGAAGACGTAGTAGCTGACCGGCTCTGTGGCGCCGCTCAGCTCGAAACGGCTGTCCGTGGTGTCTCTTTCCCCAAGAAAGGAGGAAATGCTGCCCGAGGTTTTGTCGCCGCCGGTGTCCTTGGTGATGATGTTGACCACCCCGCCCAGGGCCGATCCCCAGGTGGATGAGGCCGGCCCCTTGATGATTTCAATGCGTTTGATGATGGCCACGGGAATGGTGTTGAGGTTGGCGTTGCCGCCGGCCAGAAAATTCCACTCCATGCCGTCCACCAGCACCAGCACATCTGCATATTTCGAGGCCTGTATGGTCATCGAGGCGGTCATGCCGAAGTCCCGGCCGTTGGTGATCATGTAGACGCCGGGGATTCTATCCAGCACCTCGGCCGTGGTATGGGCCTGCATGCGTTCGATCTCCTCGGCGGTGATGATGCTGACGTTTTCCGCCACCTGGGAGATGGGTTTGGGGGCTCGGGTGGTGGTTTCCTCGGTGGCGCCTGAATCAAAGTAGAGGGAAAGGGGGTCTTCGTTTTCTACCAGGGGTTCCTCGGCAGCCAGCAGGGGGGAGGAAAAGGTCACTGCCAGCAGGGCGGAAAAAGTAGTGTGAAAAAAGATATTTGTCAGTTTTTTGGTCATTTTGCTCTGCAGTCAATGTTAAATTGAAAAAGATGCGTCTCGCCAATACGAAAAAAACAAACCGATGTTACCATAAGGCGATATGGCAAGTCCATTGATAAGTGATGTGATAATGAGGGAATGGAGTATTAAATGTAGTTATTTATTTTAAGTATTATTGATGTTGCAGGCTGGTAAATGTCCTGTTAATGTGTCAGGAAAAAAAATACCGCATCATAATGAAAAAATCGCTTATCCTCATCATGCTCATACTGCTCGCCGGGGCTCGTACGGGCCTGGCCTATGACATTATGGTGGTGAAAAGCGGCAATGAAAGGCCCATGGAGCAGGTGGTCCGGGCCTTCGCGGAAAAACTTGTCAATCTCCTGCCCGCCCGCGGGATCAAATCCATCGAACCCCATCTTTTTCAAGAAATCGATCTCAGCCAAAACCCGATTAAATCCGCTGTCCAGCAGCAGATACTAGAGGCGCGGCCGGATCTCATTCTGACCCTGGGCCGCAACGCCCTGCTTGCCGTGCGCGACATCCGCGAGATCCCCATTGTTTTTCTGCTGGTGGTTGCCCCGGAGATTATCATCGAAGACCGGGACAATATCACCGGCATTAATCTGGACATTCCGGCCAGGCTGCAGTTCGACGAATTGACCTGGTTGCTGCCCGAGGTGCGGCGCGTCGGCGTCATCTACAACAATGCCCACAGCGCCATGGAAATCCAGCAGGCCCGCCGGGAGAGGCCTGATCTGGAATTTGTCGCCCTAAACGCCCAGAGCACCAGGGAGGTGCCGACCCTGCTGGAAGAGCTACACGGCAAGGTGGACCTCATCTGGCTGCTGCCCGATGTGACCGTTACCGCACCGCAGATTCTGGAGAGCTACTTTCTTTTTTCCTTCCAGGATAAGATTCCGGTGCTGGCCTTTTCGGAAAAGTACCTGAAAAGCGGCGCCGCCATTGTCGTCACCTTTGATCTGGAGGCCATGGGCGAGCAAGGGGCTGTCATGGCTGCCCGCATCCTCCTGGGCGCACCGGTGAGCGGCGTGCCCCGCACGGATGTCACCAGAGTAAAGACCATTGTCAATCCCACTGTTGCCAGAAAACTGCAGCTTGAGTTTGCGGAGAAGTGCCCTGATGAAAAGGTCGTTGGTGACAATTGTGTGCCGCGACCGACGCGGTTCCAGTAATCTCTGCTGTTTCTCTGCGTCCCGCTTTCAACCCCTGCTCATTTGAACATACAACCCTGGTCATTGCCGGCAAGCAAAGCACGAACCGGATCCATTATTTTTTCAGAATTTCTCTCCTTACCCATAGCCATATTTGTAGCGCACATCCTGCAGCAGCATGGCCTCCAGGGTGGCGTCGAGAAAAGGTTTGCGGCAGTCCACTGTTTGTGAAGGGTTTATTGAATGGCAGCCTTGCAGCTCTGCTCAAGTAACCCACGGAAAGACGGGACGGCACACTAAAATCTGACTACAATGCCCGCTTCCACCCACCTGTCCGGGTTGGGGTATTCATAGTCAAAGTAGTGGCTGGCGTTAAAGATATTGTGGGCCTTGACATAGATCTCCACAGGCACGGCGGATAGGATGAGATCCTTGCTGAGCAGGGCGTCCCACAGGAAATCGTCGTATTCCGGCTTCTCGTTTTTTGTTGACCAATTCATCCAGTAATAATGGCCGGCCAGTTGGGCCCGCCAGTCATGCTCATGGTTGGTGTAGTCCATGATGACATTGGCGGTGTAAGTCTCATCGTTTTCAATGTTGGTGGAGCCGTTCCCCATGCTGTCCTCAACAACCAGGGTAAAATTACTGGTGAGGCGCAGGCCTTGATACTCCACGGTCTGGGCCTCAAGCTCCACTCCGTTCCAGCGGATGGATCCGGAGTTGGTCCAGGGAGTTGCGGTATACCAGGCATCGTCAACCTTCAGGTGGAAGAGGGTGCATTTGAGCTGGACATGGGGGAGGCGGCCTGTTTCCACTCCGGCCTGGTAGGCCCAGATTTTTTCCGGGTCCAGATCCGGCGAGTTTGCCGATGCGGAGAGATAGGGGGCGGAAAAGCCCCTGGCGATGGAGGCGCGCAGCAGGGTGTCTTCGGCCAACTGGTAGGTGGCGCCCAGGGAGGGGCTGACGAACTCCTCGGAGTTACCGTTATAATCATAGCGCAGGCCGGGGGTCAGGGACAAGCGACCCAGGACAAAGGTGGCGTTTGCATAGACGCCGCGGCGCTCCTCCCGTTCCGGGCCGGCGGTGGAGTCGGCGGGTCCGCCGAAATAGCTGCCCAGGGTGTTCTCATAGTCCATCCTGCTGCGGCTTGACTCAAAGCCCAGGTTTGCGGTGAAACTCTCCTCCGCCCAGGTGAGGCGGCTGGTAAAGCCGGTATAGGTGTCATCCCACTCCTCACGATAGAGGGAATCGCCCCTGGCCACGCCCAAGCCGGTGCCCAGGGAAAGAATGTCAGTCGTAAAGTCATTTTCAAAGCGCTGCGCTGAGAGATGTAGGCTCAGGCGGTCGGTCAGTTCCGTGTCAAAAAACAGGGTGGCCCAGAAGTTGCGGTGATCGATCTCCTGGTAAGCGTTGAGACCGGCAATGTCCCAGGCGTCGCTCCAGTTCAGCGTTTTGTAGAGAGGGTCGCTGTAGCCGGCGGTGGCGGTGAGGGTGGAGCTATGGGGCAATTGCACCTCCATTTTGCCGTAGACCGTATCCCGCTCGGCATAACGGTCGATTTTCAGGCCATTGGAGTCGAGGTTGGAGCCGGCGAGATAATAGCCGATTTTTTTGTATCCGCCGGCCACCTCGGCTGACACATCCCGGCTTTGCGCCTCACCGTAGCTGGCGCTGACGCTGCCGGTGGGGGCGGCGGTACGGCCCACATCCTTGGTGATGATATTGACCACCCCGCCCAGGGAGGAGCCCCAGCTGGAGGAGGCCGGCCCCTTGATGATCTCGATGCGCTTGATGATGCCCAGCGGAATGAAGTTGGTGATGGCCACACCGGATGAATTGAGGTTGATGCGCACCCCGTCCAGTAGAAAGAGGGCATGAAACTGGCGGGTGGCCAAAATTCGAGTTTGTTCACTGCCGAAAAAATCCCTGCCAAAGAATTGAATAAACATACCGGCTTGGCGGTCCAGCACCTCGGCCAGGGTATGGGCATGCATGGCATTGATCTCATCCGCGGTGATGATGCTGACGTTTTCCGCCACCTGGGAGAGAGGCTTGGGGGAGCGGGTGGTGGTTTCCTCGGTGGCGCCCGCATCAAAGTAAATGGCCAGGGGATCGTCGTTTTCCACCAGGGGTTCCTCGGCAGCCAGCAGCGGGGAGGAAAAGGTCACGGCCAGCAGGGCATGGAAAGTAGTGCGAAAGAAAATAGCAGGAATCTTTTTTGTCATTTTTGGCTCTGCAGGCATGTTATAGTGCAAAATTGGCCTCTTTTTCTCAAGATAAAACAGTGAAATATTATCATGCGCCAACATGTCATGTCCAATGCACACATGGTGTAATAACAATCAAATGGCATATTAATTGTATAAAATATATTATAATATTATGCAATAAGGTTGCAGCCGGGAAAAAGACCCGTTAATCTGACAGGCCAAAAACATCGCCTACTTATGAAAAAAACGCTTTTCCTTATCATACTCATTCTGCTCGCCGGGGGCCGCATAGCCCTGGCCTATGATATAGTGGTGGTGAAAAGCGGCAATGAAATGCCCATGGAGCTGGTGGTCCAGGCTTTCAGCGACAAACTTGTCCATCTCCTGCCTGCCCGCGGGGTCAAATCCATTGAACCCCATCGTTTTCGGGAAATCGATCTCAGCCGAACTCCGCTTAAATCCGTTGTCGAACAGCAGATACGGGAATACCGGCCGGATCTCATTCTGGCCCTGGGCCGAAACGCCCTGCTTGCCGTGCGCGACATCGGCGAGATACCCGTCATCTATCTGCTGGTGGTTGCCCCTGAGATCATCACCCAGGATCGTGAAAATATCACCGGCGTCAAGCTGGAAATACCTGGCAAACTGCAGTTTGACGAACTGAGCCGGCTGCTGCCCCAGGTCCGGCGTATCGGTGTCATCTATAACTCGGAGCACAGCGCCATGGAAATCCAGGAGGCCCGCCGGGACAGGCCTGACCTGCAATTTGTCTCCTTAAGCGCCCAGAGCGCCAGGGGGGTGCCGTCCCTGCTGGAAGAGCTGCACGGCAAGGTGGACCTCATCTGGCTGCTGCCCGATCTCATTGTTACCAACCCGCAGACCCTGGAAAGCTACTTCCTTTTCTCCTTCAAAAACAAGGTGCCGGTGCTGGCCTTTTCGGAAAAGTACCTGAAAAGCGGCGCCGCCATTGTCGTCACCTTTGATCTGGAGGCCATGGGCGAGCAGGCGGCTGCCATGGCTGCCCGCATCCTGCTGGGCACACCGGTGAGCGGTGTCCCTCCCACGGAGATATCCAGGGTGAAGACCATTGTTAACCAGACTGTTTCCAGAAAATTGCAGCTTACCGTCACTGAAGAAAGGCCACAATGAACAGGTGGAGACCCTTTCATAGGATTCGGGAAAGTTTTGTTGCCAAAATCAGCCTAACGCTGATCTCTGTGGTCCTGGTGCTGGCATTTCTGTTTGATCTTATGCTTATCAGACTCCAGCAGAAGGCCTATGAGGATGAAAACATCAAACATGGGCTCTCCCTGGTCAGACTTTTGGCCCAGTCGGTGAGAATTGCCGTTTTCTCGGAAAATAAACAGGATTTCATCATGCCGGTTAATTCCATCCTGGGCCATGATGACGTGGTGGAGGCGGATATCTTCAACAACGAGGGAGCCATGCTTTTCAGCCGGAAAAAACAGGAAAATTCCCTGGCCCAGATCCTGGACAATCCGGAACACCTGGCCAGTATCTTTAAAAACATCAAAGAAGCCGGAGAGATGCACTGGCAGACCCCAAACAGCTTCATTTTCTGGTGGCCCGTTTATTTCAACACCTCCCCCAGTAGTGATGAAAGTCTTTATTTCGAGATGGACGACGAACCGCCGGCACGGGAATTGATCGGTTATGCCGCCCTGGTCATCTCCAAGCAGTCCTTCAGTGAGGGGGTCCGGAACATCCTGATCAACACCGGCTTCATTGTCGTCTGCTTTCTCAGCGTAGGTATTTTCATGTCCTTTGTGGTGGTGCGCCGGATGACCAGGCCGCTCAGCAACATTCTGCAAAAGGTCAAGGAGAATACCGGCAGCGCCGGGGTCCGCGATGATCTCAGTCTGCTCTCTGAAACATATGGCGGCATGATCCAGGAACTGGAGCAGTCCTTTGAAACCATTAAGGAACTGAAAGACGGGCTTGAGGTGAAGGTTTCCGAACGGACCAGGGAGCTTTCCGACCGCCAGACCCAGCTTGAGAAAGCCAACCTGAAGCTTTCGGAAACCCTGGCCAAACTGCAGGAGGCGCAGCAGCAGCTTGTCCAGTCGGAAAAAATGGCTGCCATGGGGCAGATGGTGGCCGGGGTGGCCCATGAGATCAATAACAGTGTCAACTTTATTTCCGGGGCCCTGCCATCGGTGAAAAGATTGCTGGGTGATCTCAAAGAGCTGCTGGCCAGCTACGAGGAGCTTGAGCAGATGCCAAACGGCGATGATCGCGGCAGAGATATCGCTGCAATTCAAGCCCTGAAAAACGAAATTGAATTTGCCGAGATTTTTACCACCTTCGAGCAGCTGCTGGCCAATATCGATGAGGGAACGACGCGCACCACCCGCATCATCAAGGATCTGAAGATATTCACCAGACAGGGGGCGGAGAAATTCAAACAGGCTGATATCCATAGCATCATCGATTCCTCCATCCCCTTTATCGACAGCAAACTGC
The DNA here is from genome assembly GCA_018816555.1 of Pseudomonadota bacterium. Lineage (GTDB taxonomy): Bacteria > Desulfobacterota > Desulfobulbia > Desulfobulbales > SURF-16 > SURF-16. The sequence continues at coordinate 9,693 of JAHIVT010000139.1, read as the reverse complement.
TGAAGGGGGTGGAGATCAGAAAGGAATACGGCGACATTGAGCCGGTGACCTGTCTTGCCGGCCGTATCAGCCAGGTATTCCTCAATATCATGCAGAACGCCGTTCAGGCAATGAACGGCAAGGGCACTTTAAACATCAGGACCTGGCAGGAAAACGGCCAGGTGCATATCAGCTTTATCGATACCGGCTGCGGCATTGAAAAGGATCTTATCAACAGGGTTTTCGATCCCTTTTTCACCACCAAGGAGGTGGGCAAGGGAAGCGGGCTGGGGCTAGGCATATCCTATGATATTATCAAGCAGCACAGCGGCCGGATCAACGTGACAAGCAAGGTGGGCCAGGGTTCGGTTTTTGAGGTGATTCTGCCTCTTTCCCCGCCCATCTTCCCCATGACGAGGGAGAGTTGAAATGTGGGGATGAGTTATTGTATCGTAAGAAGAATGTAAAAGAATATGGCCAGGGAGCTGAGTTCGTTTTTTTTGCTGTTAACGGAGTATCGTCTGATAGTATTGATGGATTCGAAAAAAACTGATAATTGACCACAGAGTGCACAGAGTTAACTAACTGTAATAAAAATATTTTTCTGTTATATTCGTGTGCTCTGTGGTGAAAAATAGACATTTTACGAAGCCATCATTATGCAGATGATATGCGAGTCAAACAGTTATTGTTTCATCGGAAAGTGGGGGAAATTTTGGATAAACTGAAGATTCTTTATGTGGATGATGAAAAGGCCAATCTGATTAACTTTTCCATTGCCTTTAAGCGTTATTTCACCATTTTTACCGCTGACTCCGGACCTGAAGCCCTGGAAATATTCGAGAACACACCGGATATCGCCATGGTGGTGGCTGACCAGCGCATGCCCCGCATGACCGGCGTGGAGCTGCTCAGGAAGATCCGGGAGCTGGAGCCTGATGCGGTGCGCATCATCCTTACGGCCTATACCGATGTCGCTGACATTCTCGATTCTATCAACAAGGGGAAAATTTACCACTATATCATTAAACCCTGGGAGGAGGAGGAGCTTCTGCAGCTTCTGAATAAGGCAGGGGAGGTGTATCTGCTCACCAGGGAAAACCAGCGTCTGCTCCGGGAACTGAACGAAAAGAACCTGCAGCTTGAGTCCGATGTCGTTCGGCGTAAACGGCTGGAGGCCATTCTGCTGAGAAGGGACATGGTTCTCGCCGCAGTCAATGACATGGCCAAGGCCCTGCTGCTGAACAGGGACTGGCAGCACTATATTGAGGAATTGATGGGTAGAATGGGGCTGGTGATGGGGGTCAGCCGTATCCATATCATGCAGCACTTTTTGGACGATAGCGGTGAGCTGCTGGTCACCCCCCGGTTCCGCTGGGTCGCCAGCGAGGGAATGCCGCCGGAGATCCGTGATGCCCTGCCTGCTTCTCTCTCATATAAAGAGCATCATTTCGACAGCTGGCGCAAGACCTTCCTCCAGGGAGAGCTTGTCTGCGGCAATGTGTCCCAATTCGCCGAGCCTGATATGGTCTCTTTTCTGCAGAGTTACAGCATCCGATCACTGGCGGTGGCGCCCATCATGGTCAATGATACCTGCTGGGGAATGATTGGCTTTGAAGATTGCTTAAATGAGAGGGAATGGCCGGCCCCGGAACTGGACGCCCTGAAAACGGCGGCAAATTTGCTCGGCACGGCCATCCTGCGGGAGAATGTTGAACACAGCCTTGCCGCCCATCAGGCCCAGCTTGCCCATGCCGGCAGACTGACGGCTCTCGGCGAGATGGCATCCGGCATCGGCCACGAGATACATCAGCCGCTCACCGTCATCAATCTCGGGGCCGAGACCTGTAAAGGCTATTTTGACAAACATGATCCTCATTGTACCGCGGCGGAGGCAGCGGATGAGATGCGGACCAACGTCAGGAAAATAACCAATATCATCAACAGTATGCGCTCCTTTTCCCGGGCATCGTCCGGTGACTGGAAAAAGGTCAGCCTGCAGTGGCCGCTGCAGGAGGCCATGACCTTTTTCAAGGAACAGTTCCGTCTGCACATGATTGAATACAGTGAACTCGTGAGCCTTGATTTGCCGCTGGTGAGAACCGACACCCAGAAATTTGAGCAGATTCTCGTCAACCTGCTGTCTAATGCCCGCTACGCCGTGGAAAAGAAGCAGCAGCTGGACCCTGCCTTTGTAAAAAAAATCATCATCTCGCTGGATTATAAGAATCTCTCGGATGAGGAGCTTGCCGCCATGCACTTCAAGAAAACCGAGACTACCTCTAACCAGGTCGTCATTCTTGAAGTGAAGGATAACGGCATCGGCATGAATGAGGAGGTGCTCAAACGCTGCCTTGAGCCGTTTTTTACCACCAAGGAGGTGGGTGAGGGCACCGGTCTCGGCCTTTCCGTCACCCTCGGCATCATCCGCGAATTGAATTTTCATCTTGCCGTGGAAAGCGGCGAGGAACAGGGGGCGTGCTTCAGGGTTTTCATTCCCGTGGAAATTGACGATCAGATTGCCTGAGACCTGTGTTATAATGATGCAGTTTGGAAGAACAGCATACGCTGTGCCGATGAAATGAATGCGGGAGGTTTGCCGGAATAATGAAAGAGTTGCTCCAGCCGGACCAGCCCATCGTCCTGGTCGATGACGATGTGGATGTCTCCAGGGCCGTGGCCCGGATACTGACTATCAACGGCTATAACAATGTTGTTGCCGTCAACGACAGCCGCAAGGTGCTTTCCCTCCTCCATGAAAAGGGCGCGTCGCTGGTGTTTCTTGATATCACCATGCCCTATATGCAGGGCGATAAACTGCTGGAGGAGATCGTTTCCCACTATCCCCATCTGCCCGTTATCATGGCCACGGCCACGGAATCCATTGACATGGTGGTGGGCTGCATGAAAAAAGGGGCCTTTGACTATATTACCAAGCCTCTGAGCAGCGGACGTCTGCTGGCGTGCATCAGCGGTGCCCTGGAGGTGAGAGAGCTGCGTCGGGAAAATGAGGCGTTGCGGGGAAAGGAACAGGACAAGCTGCCCAAACAGCCTGATCTCTTTTATGACTCGGTTACCGACAACCGGGAAATCTTAAATATATTCCATTATATTGAGCAGATAGGTCCCAGCGCCCAGCCGGTGCTCATCAGCGGTGAAACCGGGGTCGGCAAAGAGCTTGCCGCCCACGCCGTTCATCGGGCCAGCGGCAGAAGCGGCCGTTTTGTCGCGGTCAACGTAGCGGGCATTGATGATGATGTTTTTGCCGATACCCTGTTCGGCCATGTCCGAGGGGCCTATACCGGGGCAACGACCAGCAGGGAAGGGCAGATCCTCAAGGCTTCCTCCGGCACTCTTTTTCTTGATGAAATCGGTGATCTCAGTCTGAAATCCCAGGTCAAACTGTTGCGTCTCCTGCAGGAGAAGGAATTTTACCCCCTGGGAGCGGATATCCCCCAGACCAGTGATGCCCGCATCATCGTCGCCACCAACCGCAATGTTGAGGAAATGCTCCTGGCCGGTACCTTTAGGAAGGATCTCTACTTCAGGCTGAACGCCCACCATGTGCATCTGCCGCCCCTGCGCAGCCGGTATGATGATCTGCCGCTGCTTGTGCCTCATTTTGTCAAACTTGCGGCGACGGAATTCGGCAAAAAGCAGTTCAGTGTGCCTGCCGAGCTGTATACCCTCCTGGTAAACTATTCTTTTCCCGGCAATATCCGGGAACTCAAGGCCATGATATTTGATGCCGTGAGTCGGCAGCAGGGGACGATCCTGGGGCTTGAGCCGTTTGCCAGAAACATGGGGTTGAGTGAGGCAAAAGATGCCAAAGGAAAGCCGGATGCGGCCTGCGAGCCCCATGTCTGTTTCGGTGATGAGCTGCCGTCCATGAAAGAGGTGCGCTACCGACTGGCTGAGGAGGCCCTGAAAAGGGCGGGTGGCAATATCAGTATTGCCGCACGGCTGATCGGGCTAACCCGCCAGTCACTCAGTCAGTTCATTCGCAACAATGATATTCCCTTGTCCCCGTCCTTTTCAGAGGAAAACTGATCGGCGCTGAGCCGATTTCCTTCTTCTGAGCTCCGCAAGAAAAATTGCGCTGTTCGTAATTCCTTCCCCTTCCTCTTTTCTCCATTTTTCTCGGGCGGAATAGGGAGTTCCTGCATGTCTCCGTAAGCTGTGTCAGTATATCCTGCGGAGATAGCGTCGCACACCGCCTGCTCCTTCAGATGTTTTCATCCGGTAAAAAACGCTGGTTATCCGTTTTTCCCCTCTTTTTTCGCATCCCCGGCGGTCATGGCATGAAACTTCCATATATTTCAAGGAAATAAGATGGTTAGGTATTATTCACCATTATCAAGGACGAGAAGATTATGATAGTTGATGAAAAAGATATTGGCCAACGTTTCCTTATTGATCTGCTGCGTATGGAAGGTAAAGGTGATTTGATCTCTACTGCTACGAAAAATGGGCCGCAATCTTTTGACGGGAATATTGAAGATATCCTGTTGGAAATTGAATTGTCCGATCCCGAGATCAACGAGGATATGAACGATCCTTTTTTCAATGCGGATTTTGGCGATTACCAGCAGACGAGTCCTGAGCCGATCGTGGCTATTACCAAGCACCATCTGTCCGACAGTCGGAAAAACTGGAAAATCAGCAAGGTTATCATCGGTACGAGAAGATGTTATTCAGCGTAGAAGACATCTCGGCCTTTATTATAAACCCAGGCAGAAAATCATGCTCATCATGCCCAAGCGATTTTTGATAGTTGATGATCAGTATCTGATCCGTTCATTTCTGAAAGATCTGTTCAGATACTATGATCTTGACTGCGAAGAGGCGGTGAACGGCAAAGATGCCATTGAGAAATGGGAGCATGAGGATTTTAATGCGATCCTCATGGATATCGAAATGCCTGAAATGGATGGGTTACAGGCCACTCGCATTATTCGGCAGAAAGAAAAAGAGGATGATCGTTCCTATACTCCTATTTTCGCCATATCGGGCTGTACCTTGATCAATCCGGAAGAGTATTGCAAGAAGGCAGGCATGGACGGATTCATCGCCAAGCCGGTGGTTATCAACAAGTTGCTTGAATGTGTCATGCCCTTGGCGCAATAACTTATTCCAGCCAGCATTTCCCCGCCCTTCCGCTATTTTTATGTAATTTTTTCAAAAAAACTGATCAAAATAGATTGTTTCCCCGTTGATGGGGTCTCCATTTATTGCATTTTTTTGCTCTGGGCAATAATAACAATCCGATGTAGAAATATTGCTTGAAATAACATGGATAAGGGCGTACTTTCCAATTGAAAGTCAAACATAAGACTTTAAATGATGTGAAATTGACAAGATAAATGCCGACAATACGGGGAAACAAGTGACAAGTACGAAAAAACGATTTTTAGTGGTTGACGATGAGAAGTTGATTCGTTTTTTCCTGAAAGAGTTTTTCAACATCCATGAGCTGCTGGTTGAAGAGGCGGTAAACGGCAAAGAGGCCATCGAGAAATGGGAACAACATGAATTTGCCGCCATTCTGATGGATATCAAGATGCCGGAAATAGATGGATTGGAGGCTACACGGATTATTCGCCGCAGGGAAAAAGATGAGGGCAGGGTCTATACCCCCATTTTTGCCATATCAGGTTGTTCCTATAAGGATTTTGAGGTGCAATGTGAGAACGTCGGCATGGATGGGTTTATCCCCAAGCCGGTGGATTTCGACCATCTCATTGAAATTGTTTTACCTCTGGCGGAATAGGAAACAGCAGGTGTTTAGTCTGTAGGGGGTTAGCTGTTTAGCCGACTAACAGACTACAGTCTAACTACCTATTCTGTCTTCATTTTTTCCCGCTGCTTCTACCGCGGGATTTCGGTCGGAATGATCTGGAGTTATTTTTTGGCCGGCTGGTCTTCAATTTCTCCGCATCAATTGTCTCGGGCAGTTTCAGCCATTCTTCTTCAGGATACGTGCAGTGCAGTTTATGTCCGATGTACTCTTCAATATCCGGGATGTAAAATGAGTCTTCCTCGCTGGCAAAACTGATCGACGTCCCGCTTTTACCGGCCCTGGCCGTTCTGCCGATACGGTGGACATAATCCTCCGGGTCATAAGGCAGGGTGAAGTTGATCACATGGCTCACGTCTTCAATATGAATTCCTCTGCCCGCCACATCAGTGGCAACCAGCGCCCGGAACTTGCCGGCCTTGAAGTTGTCCAGGGTCTGCATCCTTTTCTTTTGATCAACATCCCCTGAAAGAAGTTCGCATTTGATGTTGCATTGTTTGAGCATGTCGGTAAGTTTTCTTGTCTCGTCCCGGCGGTTGCCGAAGATAATAACACGATCCAGATTCTGCAGGTTGATGATGTTGTAGAGAAGGGCGAATTTTTGCTCGCCGGTGACCAGATAGACAATCTCTTCCACATTATCAACCGTCACATGTTCCGGTTCGATCTCAACGATTACCGGATCTGTTGTCCACTGGGAAGAGAGACTGGTGACTTCCGGCGTCAGTGTGGCACTGAAGAGCAGGGTCTGTCTTTTCGTTTTGGGCGGCAGGCTGTAGATGATGTGTCTGACATCGGGGATGAATCCCATATCCAGCATACGGTCCGCCTCATCAATAACAAAGATCTCAACCTGACCGAGATGGATGGCCTGACGGCGCTGGAAATCGAGAAGGCGGCCCGGCGTGGCCACCACGATATCCACCTGCCGGCCGGTAAGTCTGGAAAGCTGCTTCTGGTAATCCATGCCTCCGTAAACAGCGACAATGTTGAGCCCTGTATGGCGGCTGAGCGTATCGCAGTCATCGGCGATCTGCAGCACGAGTTCCCGGGTGGGGGCAATGATAAGGGCCCTGGGGCTGGCCGATTTCTTGGTTTTCCTCGGGTAGCGTAGCAACCGGGTAAGGGCGGTGATCAGAAAAGCCGCTGTCTTGCCCGTGCCTGTCTGGGCCCGGCCGGTTGCATCCCCGCCACCTAATGTATGTTCAATAACTGCCGACTGAATAGGGGTGCAGTAATTGAAGGACAGGTCGGACAGGCCGTGCATGATGCTTACCGGGATATCAAAATCATGAAATCTGATTCTACCCTCAACAGGCGGCACGTCAAACAGCGAGATATCCCATGAATCGTCAGGTGCTGCAGGGGCTGCCAGTGCCGGCTCTTCCACTACAAGATCTTCGACCAGCTCTTCCTCGATAAGGGCTGGCACCGGCGGCATCTCCCGCGTCCTTTCCGGTTTTGCTCTGCCGGGGAAGGTTTTTTTCCCCTTGGCATGGTCAAAACTTAAGGGTTTACCATCCTTGATGATATTCAGACCGAATATGGGTCCTTCAACACTAAAGGTTGAAGAGGGGGAAGGGTCGGAGTTTTTCGTTCTGTTCTGTTCTGTTTTCTTTGTCATCGTCGTTTCTTCCCGGCTCAAGGCGGCAGTGCTTGGTCAGCAAGTGGTCCGGCAAGATTAGGCATAAAGATTATTTATGGAAATTAATAAGTTATCACTTAAGAACCTACAGAAAACTTCATAAAATGTCAAAATAATATTTGCAGCTGTCAGGATGTCACCTGCCGGTGAGGTGCCTGTGGATTGCCTGGCTCAACTCTTCAGCGGAAATGGGTTTCAGGAAAAATTCGCGGATGCCCAATTGTTTTGCATCCTGTTGCGAAACAAATGAACTGTAGCCCGTACAGAGAAAAATCGGCATCTGTGGCCGGGTTTTCATGATTTCCCTGGCCAGTTCCATGCCGCTCATCATGGGCATGGTCTGATCCGTGACCACCAGATCAAAACTGTCCGGATCATTTTTGAAAGTTTTCAGTGCCTCAATGCTGTCGGTACAGCTCACAACATCGTAACCGAGCAGTTCAAGCAGATTGCGGCCCATCTCCGCCAGATCCTGTTCATCATCGACAAGCAGGATGCGGCCCTTGCCCTTGACCAGCAGTGGCGTTTCGACGTTATCCGTCAGATCGTCGATGCCGCGAATCAGCGGGAAATAGAGATGCAATACGGATCCCTTCCCCACTTCACTCTGCACTTTGATCGCTCCGTTATATTCCTTCATGATGCCGTGCACCATGGAAAGCCCCATGCCCGTTCCCTGTCCCTTTTCCTTGGTGGTGAAAAAGGGATCAAAGATACGGTCAAGAATCTCCGGTTTGATGCCGGATCCGGTATCGCTGACAGACAGCCGCAGATATGGTCCTGGTTGCAGGTCTCTGATCTGCTCCGCCTTCTTTTTGTCAATTTCCTCCTCAACAAGATTGATTTCAAGCACGCCTCCCGTTCCATCCATGGCATGAAAGGCGTTGGTGCAGAGGTTCATCATGATACGATGGATCTGTACCGGGTCGGCCAGGACTTTTCCTGTACCTGAGTGAATGTTCTGGTGGATTTCAATGCTGGAGGGCAGGGTGGCGCGCAGCAGCTTCAGGGCTTCTTTAATAATGGGGGCCACCAGAATCGGATACCGTTCAATCTGACTGTGTCTGGAGAAGGTGAGGATCTGGGCAACCAGGTCCCGCGCCCTGTCGCCGGCCTTATTCACCATGGAGAGATTGTGGTGAAGTTTTGAACCTTTCTTGACCTCCATGAGAGATATTTCGGTAAAGCCGAGAATGGCGCTTAAGATGTTGTTGAAATCATGGGCGATGCCTCCGGCCAGGGTGCCGATTGCTTCCATTTTCTGGGCCTGGCGCAGATCAGCCAGCAATCTTTCCCGCTCCTGCAGGGCTCGTTGACGGTTGATGGCCAGAGCATAAAGATCCGCAAGCCGTTCAATACTGGCCACATCATGATCAGTGTAGTCCCTGGCGGGATTGGCCAGGGCGATCTGACCGACAAGTTCTCCGTTAAAGATAACGGGCACGGAAAGGAATTTGTCGATTTTTACGTGACCCGGCGGAACTCCGGTGGCAGCCTGATGATCAGTGGTATTGGTAAAAAGGGATTTTCTGCTGTTTAAGACATGCCCCCAGAGTCCATTGTATTCCCCCTGTTTGTTCGGGGGAAAAGCGATTTTTTGCCTGTCCGGTTTGATATCGCACTGGTCTTTGATCATCGAGGTGAGGGTATGACAGATGTTTTCCCCTGTTTTCTGGTCAATTGATGAGACAAATCCATGGCTGCTGTCTGTAAGCTGCTGAGCCATTATGAGAACAAAATGGGCAATTTTTTCGATGGAATCGGTGGAGGAAATCAATTCTCGTGAGAGTTTGGCCAGTCTTTCATTAAGCATCAGTTCCCGATGCAGGTTATTTTCAGACTCTTTTCTGGCCATGATCATGCGGTTGAAAGCCTGGGTGAGGTCGGCCAGTTCGCCGGTGGCCAAATTTTCGATGGGTTCCGGGTATTGGCCGACAGTTGCCTGTTTGGCGCCTGCCGTAAGGGCTCTGACCGGGGCGGAAAGCCTGCGCGAAAGCCACAGGCCGACTATGACGGAGAGGATGATGGCAAGCGATGTGATGGCAAGATCAAGAAGTTGTCCGCGTCTGATCTGTGCCTGCCGGTGTTCTGTAGAAAGCTGCACCTCGGCCAGACCGATGATGACTTGCTGCTCGGCGGATGAAGAGTATGCATCGGCAAATTCGTCAAAATGGGTGATGGTGATCGGGGCGAGAAAGTCACATATGCTGGATGTGAAAACAGGTTGCAGTTTTTGTCCCTGCCGGCTTTTTTCCAGGAGAGCAAGGACGGT